>JAFUBK010000169.1 GCA_017460245.1 Bacilli bacterium | reverse complement strand
CGAATGAAAGGGGAAAAGGATTTATGGATATTGATAAAATTTTAAATGAAGCAGAGGATATTAATCAGTCTGCCCAACCTACCCAAGCTGCGCCTAATTTGATGCAGCCAAATCCAAACACTGTAATGTCGGCACCAATTGTGAGCGCACCGGAAGTTGAACCACAAGTTCAAGCTAGTGCAAGTAATAAATTTGTTAATTTTGAAGGTGTTAATGGGCCTGCACAACCTGTAGAAAACACGCAGCCTTCACAACCACAACCAACGGTTACTTTTGATAATCTTTTTCAGCAAACACCAGTTAATAATACTACTCCAGTACAACCAACACCTAATTTTTCTCCAGTAAGTGAACCGATGCCCCAGCCAATGGCTAATTTTGCTCCAACAATTGAACCAGGGCCACAGCCAATGCCAAGTGTTAATCAACAAGCTATGCCATTTAATCCTATAAATGATCAAACAACGGCCCAACCTGTGCCAATGAATAATGTGGCGCAAAGTGATGTTGTTGCTCCGGCAGCACCAGTAAATACAAATATGAATATTCCTTCTTCAGATATTATTGAAGAAAGTAATATGCCAAGTATGGCCACTACTGACGTTAAGACTGTTCAACCTTCTAATGATGCTCATAGGCTAATGCAAGCAATTAATTTAATAAGAAATTGCTCAAAAGAAATTGAAAATTTAGGATTTTATGTAGATGTTGATGAAATTAATTTAGATGATTTTTATCAAGTAACTTTTAAAATTAATAAAGATTAGTTATGTTAATACATAACTTTTTTTGTTATAATAAAATTGGTGATAGAAGATGAGGACAATTTTTAATACTAAACCTATAGTAAAAACAAATGATGAAGATAAAATTTGTTTAATTCAAAATAAAATATTAACAAATCAAAGATTATCTTTAGAAGAAATAGATGAGTTTTTAAGTTATGTTTGTGATTCGGTTAGGATGAAACTTGCTAAAAAAAATAACGCTTCTTTAGAAAAATATGATTATCTATATCAATGTGATAGAGCTCAAGCTATGATTGGTCGTTATTTTGAACAATTAAATTTACCTTATAAATCTCCGCAAACTAATATGGATATTTCTTTGGAGGTGTTGGGAAATAATTTTATTGTTTGCTTTATTAATGATGAAGTTTTTTTGCTTGATCCTACTTATAACCAATTTTTTGATGAAAGCAAGTGTACGAAAGAAAATTTTAAAATTGAAAATGGAATGATTTCTAAAACCGCTGATCCAGGATTTTTTGTTGCTTTAGAAAAAGAAGAAGATCAAGAAATGGTTTGTGATTTTCTTGAAAAAGGCTATGGCCTTCTAACTGAAGATTTAGCTAGAGTTTATGGAAACAGCTTTTATGGAACAAAGGCACTTATTCCGATTAAAGAATTTGATATTAAAGGTTATTCTGGCCCTTTTTATATTAAAAGATTTATAACGAGTCAAGGAAGGCTTACTACTAGTTATGAAACGTTAGAAAAAGAAGGGTTAAATATTGGAATTTTTGCTAAAAAAGAGTCTAAAATCAGATAAACTTGTTTTTTTTACAAGTTTTTTGTTGACTTTTTTTAGTAAAAAGCATATAGTATTACAAGTAAACTTTTTTTATTATTTAGTTTACTTGAGGTGATATATGACAGAAAAACAAAAGCAAATTATAAAAACAGCTAGGGAAATGTTTTCAGAGTATGGATATAAGAAAGTAACTATGGATGAACTTGCAAAAAAATCTGGAGTTACGAAGAAAACGATTTATACGTATTTTAAAGACAAAGATGATTTGATTAAATATTTTGTGTTTGAAAAAGTAGATGAAATTAAGGAAATTGTTAGGAAAATTGAAAAAAAGGATTTATCAATTTCTCAAAAAACCCACGAAATTATTTATGCAATTTTGAATTATCAAAAAGATGAGAAATTTATTAAAAAATTATCTTTAGAGGCTTTAAATATGCCACTTGGCGTTGCTAAAAAATGGGCTGATTTTTTAAATAATACAGTTATTTTAGAAATAAAGAAATTTTTAGATGATGCTGTTATTAATGGTTATATTAAGAGTTATAATACAGAACTTTTGGCTAACATCTTTTACCGTGTTTATGTTTCAATAATATTCGAAAATAAATTAAAAGTAGAAGATGATGATATAAATGAAATGGTGGATATTTTAAATTATGGTTTATTTAGGGGGGAAAATGATGAATAAACAAAAAAAATTAATTATTAAATTAGCGGTTCTAGTTGGAATTGTTGTTTTACCACTTATCTATAGTATTACTTACTTGAAGGGTTTTTGGGATCCTTATAATAATTTAGGTGATATGAACGTTGCGGTGGTTAATTTAGATAGGTGTGATAATGATTGTAAAGGTGATGAACTTTTTGAAAAGTTAAAAGAAAGTGATTCATTTAATTTTTCTGTTCATGATGAAAAAGAGGCTGAAGAAGGATTACACAATAAAGATTATTATGCAATAATAACGATTCCTTCTGATTTTACCGCTTCTTTTGAAAATGCTTCTAGTAAAGATAGAAGTAGTGCGACAATTACTTATAGGCCAAACAATAAAACAAATTATATTGCTTCACAACTTATTAATAATGCGTTGATGCAAGTTCAACTGCAATTACAATCTGAGGTTTCATCTAAGGTTGTGGAAAATCTTACTGACAAGCTTAATTTAGTGCCATCACAAACTGAAAAAATTAGTGATGGTCTTGGTACGATTGCCAATGGTACTAATTTACTAGATAATGGTGCTGGACAGTTGCTATCTGGGGCTAATACGCTGGATGTAAGTTATACTGAATTTGATAGTGGAGTTAATAAGTTAAATGATGGAATTAAGCAAGCTAGCGATGGAATTAATACTTTAACTAATAATTCTTCTAAAATAAAAGAGGGTATTAGTACTATTAATAGTTCTTTAAATACATTACAAGAAGGTACTTATGATTTGCAAACAAATTATGCAACATTTGATGCTGGTATTAAGGCATTAAAAAATGGAATTAGTGAACTTAAGGAAAAAACTAGTTCTTTAGTTGTTTTGGGAAATTCTGTAAGTATGCTAAAACAAGGTAGCGATTCTTTAGATAGCGGATTAAATAGTTACAAAGTTTCTTCTGATAAAGCTTATGATGATGCTTCTTTGGTATATAATTTTTTAGTTAATTATTTGGAAAATTATTTTGCTTTAAATCCTGAGGCTCAAAATGATGCGTCAATGATGGGGGTTTATATGATTGCTAAAGGATATGTAACTGCCGATGAATCTGGTAATAATGGACTAGAAAAATTAAAAATGGCAACAAGTAATTTAATTTCAGGTTCTTCTTCATTAAATGAAGGATTATCTAAGTTAGAAGAAAACACTTCTTCTATTGAAACTTTGTTAAGTGCTATTTCATCTTTGGATAGTGGAGCATCAACACTCGAGACTAATTCTTCGTTAATTAATGAAGGTATTGGTAAAGTAAATTCTGGAACTATGATGCTTTATGAAGGCATGAATACTTTGAATACTAGTTATTTGTTATTTGATAATGGAATGAATAAGCTAAATAATTCAGGTATAAGTTTAGTAAATGGCTCACAAGTTATAGCTGATTCTTCTGATAAGATTAAAAGTGGTATTAATACATTAGATAGTTCAGTAAGTGTTTTAAAAAATGGAACTAGTGAACTTACTAGTGGTGTTACTAAAGCCAAGGCTGAAGTTGATGCTGCAATAAGTTCAACTAAAGAAGAGCTTACTAATCTAGAAGGCTTAGATAAGTATACATCAGCGCCAGTTAAAGTTAAAACTGATGGCTATGGTGATGTTAATGATTATGGTACTTTCTTTTCACCATTCTTTATGTCTTTGTCACTATGGCTTGGTTCTTTACTTATTTTGATTGGATTATATTATGATCCAGATAATAGATTTGAAATTTTAGGTAGACATAGTAAAAATAGACCACTTAGACTTTTATATTATATAATTATTGGTATTATTCAAGCTGTTGTTTTAGGAACTGTTTTGAAAGTTGCTTTAGGTTTTGATGTTACTAATATATTCTTGTTCTATGGGTCTTGTATTTTGATTTCTCTTGCCTTTTTAGCAATTATGATGTTCTTGTTCTTTAATTTTGGTGATGTTGGTAAATTTATCGCAATTGTTCTTTTAGTTGTTCAGCTTGCTGCTTGTGGTGGTACATTCCCACTTGAAGTTGAACCTAATTTCTTTAGAGTGATTTCACCTTATATGCCTATGACTTATTCAGT
>JAFUBK010000168.1 GCA_017460245.1 Bacilli bacterium | reverse complement strand
GAAACAAAATCATTCCAGCTATCAACGTCGCTAGCAAGCTCCTCTAAAAAAGTATTTTGACGAGAAGTATAATACTCTTCTCTCATTGTTGCAAAAGCCTGAATAGAACTATTAAATTTATCATAAGCTTTAACAATTTCAGATGCTTTCTCACTAGTAATAGTTTGATCTTCCTTAATGTTATCAATAAATTTATAAACAACAAATCCTAAAACAAATAATATAACAATTAAAATAATAACTACAATTTTTTTCTTCATATACAACTTCCTTTACTACCCTATAGCAGTATAACAAAATTTAAAATAAATGTAAATATTTTGTCGAAATTCGAAACAAAAAAACTGAAAAGCTCAGTTTTTAAATATCTTTTAAAGCCTCTAATAAATTATCTGCAACCTCTTTAGGAAGTATTGACTGAAGTTCCAAAGATGTTTGTTTCTTTATATTAGAAACTGATTTATACTTTTTAAGTAACGCCTTTTGCCTTTTTTCGCCAATTCCAGGAATATTATCCAAAATACTCGCATAAGCTCCCTTACTTCTAATTTGCTTATGATAATTTATAGTAAAATTATGAACCTCATCCTGCATTCTTTCCAAATAATGAAACAAATCACTACGTTTTTCAATTTCAATTTCTTTATCTATAGTAAGTAAAGCATTAGTTTGGTGCTTATCGTCTTTTTTCAGTCCAACAAGCATAATATCCATATTTAAACTATCAAGTACCTCTTTAGCCACATGTATTTGTCCAATTCCACCATCGACAATAATCAGATCGGGCCTTTCCAAATTATCCTTCAAAACCCTAAAATATCTTCGATAAATAACTTCTCGCATCGTTCCATAATCATCATTTTTATCGGTAGATATTTTGTACTTTCGATAATCATTTTTTGAAGGTTTACCATCTTTAAAAACAACCATCCCTGAAACATTATAACTTCCAAATAAATGGGCATTATCAAATAGTTCAATACGATGTAACTTGTTCATGTGCAAAATCTTACGAAGTTCCTCATTAGCACCACTTATTTTTTCTTCATTTCGAAGTAATAAAGTAATTTTTTCAGAAAGTTCTCTTTGTGCATTATTATTAGCCATATCAATAAGTTTTTTCTTAACACCTTTTACCGGTTTTTTCACATTAACATTTAAATAACTTTCCAACAATTTGTCGTCGACAACTTTAGGAACTAATATTTCCTTCGGCAAAATCTTATTATCATAAAATTTTGCAATATATCTAGTAAGTTCTTCAGGCACTTCATCAATTAAAGGAATAATCACATGGTGATGTTGGGCAATTTTAGAACTTCTCACAAAAAACACAAAAATACTCAAATAATTATTATCAGTATAATATCCAAAAATATCCCTATCAAGTTCATCAGCTATTTCAACTTTTTGTTTAACTAAAGTAATATTAATATAATCAAGTAGTTCCTTAAGTTCCAAAGCTTTTTCATAATGCATTTGCATACTTTCATAATCGATTTCCTCTAATATTTTTTTCGTAACAAGTTCATGATCACCTTTTAAAAACCTAATAATATCCTTCTTCATCGATTCTACCTTTTCTAAAGGAACATTATGCGTACAATAACCCAAACACTGACCAATATGATAATAAAGACAAGTTCTCTTATTATACGGAGTACATTTTCTTAAAGGATAAATTCTATTTAATAAATTAACTGTTTTTTTAGCCGCTCCAGCGTTCGGATAAGGTCCAAATAAATGGGTGTTTTTTTTCTTTAAATGAGGCTGTCTAACAATCTGCAATCTTAGAACTTTATCATTAGTAAGTTCGATATAAGGATACGTTTTATCATCCCTAAGTAAAATATTATACTTAGGATCATGTTTTTTAATAAGATTAAGTTCTAATATTAAACTTTCTGTTTCAGAAGAAACAACAATATATTCAAAATCTCTTATTTCACTTACCAATTTTGCCGTTTTACCAGTATGTGAAGAATGAAAATAAGAATTTAAACGATTTTTTAAATCCTTAGCTTTACCAACATAAATAATAGTTCCAATTTCATTTTTCATTAAATAACACCCAGGTAAATGGGGAACCAAATTTAATTTTTCTTGAATCATTCTTCTCACCTCACTACCGCTATTATAATTTAAATAAAGTCTTTTATCAAGTTTTATTATCGAAATAAATGTCATAACAATCACTAAAAATTGTGTAATTATTCCCGCAATAGACAGAATATAAATATTATAAATAAGCCAAAGCAAACAATTTATAATCATCCCACTTCGTAAATACTTGGGCTTTTTAAAGCTTATAATCACTGTATAAAACACACTGGCAAAAAGTGGTAAAATAGAACAAAAATCATTATAAGATAATATACCAAAAACAACGTAAACAAAAATAAAAAGAAATAAAAAAAATTTATTATTTTTCGTTTTAGAAAATATTAAATTTCTAACCATCGAAATATTGCTACTCCAAAAACCAGATAAACCACCAAGTAATAAATAATGCAATCCCTTAAAGAAAAAAGATATCGTTTGAAAAATTAAAATTTGTGAAAATTTTTTTCTAAAATTGGCTAAAATTAAAAACAAAGTATAAACAAACCCCAACGCATGAGCCATATTATCACCTATCATATTAGATTTAAAAATATAAAAAACGTGCATTTGCTTTTTATAAAATGATTTTATATAATAAAAGCGGTGATTTGATGAAAACAATCAAACAAGACGTTATAAATGAAATCATAATTAATAAATCAAAATTCATAACAGTTTTAACCAATATTAACGATACAAATGAACTAAATGAAAAAATAAAATTTTATAAAAACAAATATAAAGACGCCACCCATTACTGCACAGCCTATATTATAAATTCATATATGAAATGTGATGATGATGGTGAACCAGCTGGAACTGCCGGAATGCCAATTTTAAATGTTTTAAAAAACAACGAACTAACAAATACACTATGCCTTGTAATTAGATATTTTGGAGGCATAAAACTTGGCGCTGGTGGTTTAATAAGAGCCTATAGTAAATCAGCAAGTCAGGCACTTTCTAAAGCCAGCATAACAAAACTTATTGAAGGTTATCTTATTAACATAGAATTTGATTACGAAAACACCAAAAAAATAGATTCTATTTTAAAAGACGAAACCATAAAAAAAGTTTTTGGTCAAAAAGTAATATATACATTTAAAATAAGTTCAAAAGAATTTAACAACATCGAAAACATTATTAGTAAATACGCAAAAATAATAAAAAAAGAACCTATACTTCTTACAGTATAGGTTTTATTAATTAAAACGAATCAATGTTAATTTTAACCTTTGGTTCATTATTAATATAACTGCTAGCTTGGACAATTGTTCTAATAGCACTAGCAATCATTCCATTTTTACCAATAACACTACCCATATCATCACTATCAACTAATACTTGAATAGTAACAACATCCTCGCCATCTTCAAATTTTTTTACTGATACCATATCTGGATTTTTAACAACACTTTTTACTAAAAATTCTGTAAGTTCTTCCATTATTTACTCTCTTTTTTATTTTTTAATTTATGAAATTTTTCATTAACACCAGTTTTATTAAATAAACTTTTTACTGTATCAGTTGGGATGGCACCGACAGATAGCCATTTTAACGCTACTTCTTCATTAACTTTTATTTCCGCAGGATTAGCAACTGGATTGTAAGTACCTACAAGTTCAATATACTTCCCGTCTCTTTTAGTTCTAGAATCTGCAGCAACAATACGATAAAATGGTTTTTTCTTAGCTCCCATTCTCATAAGTCTTAATTTAACTGCCATAATATCCCTCCATTTCACAATTAATTCTAACATAAAAGTACACATCTGTCAACATTTTTTGGTTAACACTTAATCATATGAAAAAAAGCACTATTTATTAGTGCTTTCCATATAGTTTTCATCTACTTCTTTATCGATATCGTCCAAAGTATCATCATCAGCTTCGTCAGTCAATTCCTCCCAAGGCTCTTCATCTTCCTCAACTGCAATTTTCATTTTTGTCTCACCAACAACCTCAACACCAAGTTCTTTTTCAATTGTAAAAGATATTGTATCCCCATCAATAATATCAACATCTTGGCACATTGGTTGTTTTAAAGATCTAACAATAATATCAGTATCTAAAGATAAATCAGCTTCATCTTTAATTCTAACATTAAATAAATCATCATAATTTATGGTTTTATTAATAACCGTTGTCTTCGTATCATCATCATATGAATACCATATATTAATATCAAATGAGCCGTCAACACCAATTTGCTTGTCTTTTTTATAACCATTAAATTTGTGATTTATTATCCAACACCCTAATACTGTAGTTGGTTTATTATCTGACTTAACAGTATAAGTGTTTTTAAAATGTTTTTTCCCTTTACCTATAACTGCCTTGGTTACTATTTCTTTATATGCTGCCACTATATCACCCCTCACTTTAAGATATGCATATATTACAAAAATGTACACAAAAAAAGTAGTTAAAACTACTTTATAATATTCTTTAAAAGTGGATTTGAACCCAGTTTTTCATTCATCAAATTTCTTTCTGTTTCACTTAAACTATCTATAGTAACAAAATCCGTAATATCTTCCTTATCTATGTTCAAAGTTTTTTCATAATTAAAGGTTATATTAGTATATAAATCACTTTTTTCATTAGTAATACTAACTGAATTATTATCAATTTTAAAATTACCAATTATTTGACTATCGTTTAGCCTAATTATATAATCATAAACATTTTTATTCTTAGTTATATCAAACATAAAATTGTCAGTGTACATTTCTATTTTCAAAATACTGTGGTCTGCTTTATCATTATATAATTTAAGCATTAAATCATTGCCTATATTATAATGATCAAACAAAGTCTCATAAAACATATTAAAATTATCTTTAGTTTTTAAACTTGTTTCTAAATTACTAACAACTTTATTAAAATTGTTTTCATTTAAAACTAATTGTGTTAAAACCATATTAACATCTTTACCATCAACTTGAATAGTTTCATTTGTTTTTGTAAGTTTTTGCATTTCCAGTGCCTCGTTAAAACTTTGACCAAATTCACCTATAGCCGCTTTTATATTTAGTAATCCTTCAAATGAGCCATTCAATAAAATATATTTATTTGTAATATCAGGATCATAAATATAACTTTTCCCATTTTCATAATAAAACCTAATATTATTTGAAGTATCAAGAGCTTTTAAAATTTTATTTTTCTTATCATAAGTAAAAGTATAATTAGAAAGAAACGTTTTACCATTTTCACGATAATTTACAACTACACTACCTTTAGTAATATCATTTTTCCAATCAAAACCTTCAGCAACCTCTTCAAAAAAAGCATTTAACGAATTAAAAAATATCGTTCTAGGATTATTAGTCAAAAACCAATATATCCCAGTCAAAGTTATAACAACAATAATCAAAACAGAAACAATTATCGAAAAACGCTTTGAATCTTTACTTCGTTTAACAAATGTCATCT
>JAFUBK010000167.1 GCA_017460245.1 Bacilli bacterium | reverse complement strand
TAGGCCAACGGGTCTTTTGGATCCTACTATTGATGTACATCCTACTAAAAATCAAATTGATGATTTGGTTGATGAAATTAGGAAACAAATTACTAAAGGAGAAAGAACTTTAATTACTACTCTTACGATTAGAATGGCTGAAGAGCTTACACAATATTTGAAGAAAATCGATATTAAAGTTACTTTTTTACATAATGAAGTCAAGACGTTGGAACGTACGCGTATTATTAGGGATGTTAGAATGGGTAAATATGATGTCTTGGTTGGAATAAACTTACTTAGAGAGGGAATTGATATCCCAGAAGTTAGTTTGATTGCTATAATGGATGCGGATAAGCAAGGATTTTTACGTAGTGAGAGAAGTTTAATTCAAACTATTGGAAGAGCGGCGCGAAATTCTAATGGTAGAGTTATTATGTATGCTGATTATATTAGTGAAGCTATGGATAGGGCAATTACTGAGACTAATCGTAGAAGAAAAATTCAAGATGAATACAATAAGAAACATGGTATTGTACCAAAAACTATTGTTAAGGAAATTCGCGATTTGATATCTAATAAAGATGACGAAAAAGGAGAAAAAGTAGAAAAGTTAAGTAAGAGTGAAAAGATTAAATTGATGATTAATTTAGAAAATGAAATGAAACAAGCGGCTTCTAATTTGGATTTTGAAAGAGCTATGGAACTAAGGGATATTTTATTTGAAATGAAAAGTGAATAAGCGTTTGCACTTTTGTATATTCATTGATATAATTATGTGTGGTGATTTAATGTCTAAAAAATTATATCGAGTTGTTGATTGGGTTGTTAGGATTTTAGGTTATGCCATTATTTTAGTAGTAACTTCAATGATTTTTAATGATACTTTATATGTTGACAAAAGTTATTACGGTCTTTGGGTGATACTCGCAACTATTATTATTTATTTACTTAATAAAACTTTAAAGCCACTTCTTATTTGGCTTACAATTCCAATTACAGGAATGACTTTAGGATTGTTTTATCCTTTTATAAATTTGGCTATTTTAAAAATAGTAAGCTTTATAATGAGAAGTCATTTTTCGATAACTGGAATTTGGTTTGCGCTTTTCGCATGTATTTTAATTTCTATTTTAAATGTTTTACTTGATATGCTTGTGTTAAAAAACTTCAACAAGGGGAATTGATTTATGAAAAGTATGCTTGATTTAGGCTTTATCAGTATTCATTATTATTCGATTTTTTTACTTATTGCGTTTGCTTTAGGATGCATTTTAATATTTAAAGAGGTTAAGGCTAAAAATATATCGAAAGAGTTTATAGAAAATTTACTTTTTTGGACAGTTATTTTTTCGATACTTGGGGCGAGATTATATTTTGTGGTTTTTAATTTTGATTATTATTTATATAATCCTTTGGAAATTTTTATGGTTTGGAATGGTGGCCTTGCTATCCACGGAGGAATAATTGCTGGACTTTTAACTGTTTTATATTATTGTCATAAGTATAAAATTAACTCATTTCAGATACTTGATATTATAGTTGTTAGTTTGATTTTGGGTCAAGCTATTGGAAGGTGGGGTAACTTTTTTAATGGTGAGGCCCATGGGCCTATTGTTTCTTTAGATACTCTGCAGGCTTTACCTATCCCATCTTTTGTTGTATCTGGCATGTATATTGATGGTAATTATTATCTTCCGACTTTCTTTTTTGAGTCTATGTTATGTTTAATAGGTTTTGTTATTTTGCTTTTGTTTAGAAAAAGGAAGAATGTTAAAACAGGACAAACTACTAGTCTTTATTTGATTTATTATGGATTGGTAAGGTTTTTTATTGAAAGTTTTCGAACAGATAGTCTGATGCTTTTAAATTTAAAAATGGCACAGATTATTTCTATTATAATGATTATTAGTGGTATTATTTTATTTGTAAAGTGTAGGAAGGATAATTTATATAATGAAGTGGGTGAAGAGTAATGAAAAAAATTAAATTAGCTGTTTTAGGCGGGGGAACTGGTATGAGTCAGCTTCTTAAAGGACTAAAAAAACTACCTTTTGATCTTTCGGCAATTGTTTCTGTTTGTGATGATGGTAAAAGTACTGGAAGACTTAGGGAGGAGTTTCAAATGCCAGCTGTTGGTGATATTAGAAAAGTTCTTATAAGTATGAGTGAAAATGAGGATGATGTTGAAAAGCTTTTTGATTATCGTTTTAAGACTTCTAGTGATTTGGATGGGCATGCTTTGGGTAATTTGCTACTTACTGGGGCCAATGAAATTACAGGAAATATGTCTGATGGTATTGAACTTTTAAATTCTTTACTTAAGTTAAAAGGAAATGTTTTGCCACTTACTGAGGATAATGTTACTTTGATGGGGCTTATGGGTGATGGTTCTGTTGTTGAGGGTGAACATAATATTACTGAGGATAAAAATTATATAAAAGATGTTTATTATAAGGAAAAACCAGAGGTTAATCCAGAAGTGATTAAGGTTATTAAAGAGGCTGATGCGATTGTTTTAAGTATGGGTAGTTTGTTTACTAGTATTTTACCTAATTTAATTTGCGAAGAAGTTCAAACGGCTATTGAACAGTCAAAGGCTAAAATTATATATGTTTGTAATGTAATGACACAACCAGGAGAAACGGATGGTTTTTCAGTAAGTGATCATGTTAATTTACTTAATAAGTATTTAGGAAAAAGAAAAGTTGATACGGTGGTTGTGAATACTGGTCAAATTGAACCTTTTATTGTTACAAAATACGCTAATGAAGAGCAAAAAGATTTAGTAGAAGTTGATTATGATAATTTAAAAGATATTAATTTGATTAGTAATACTTATGCTTCTATTGAAAATGGTACTATTAGACATAGTGCGATTAAGGTTGCAGTTGATTTATTTTCTTATTTAATTGATTAGGATGTGGTATGATGTCATTTACGGGCAAGGTTAAAGATGAGGTTAGTAAATTAGAAGAAAATGATATGGAAAGCATTTCTGAGCTTTCGGCAATTGTTCAGTCGGTGGCTATAATTACTGATAGTATTGTAATTTCTACTGAAAATAATAGTGTTGCTAGAAAAATATATAATTTATTTAAAAGACTTTTTGATGTTTATCCAAAAATAACTGTCCGTAGAGGTTATAATTACAATAAAAAAATGATTTATATTTTAGAAATTAAGAAAAACATTCTATCTATTTTGAAAAAAATTGGTTTTGAAAGTGTTATTCCTAGTGATTTTATTATAGCTGATGATGAGCTTATAAGAGTTTATTTGCGTGGGCTTTTTATGATGTGTGGGAGTATTAATGATCCCAAAACTTCTAGATATCATTTGGAATTTAATTTAAGTAATTTAGAATATGCTTCTTTTGTGTGCGCACTTTTAAATGATTATGATTTAAATAGTAAATTGTTACACCGTGATAATAGATATATGGTTTATGTTAAAGAAGCCGAAAAAATAGGTGATTTTTTAAGAATGATTGGTGCTTATAATGCGGTTATGTATTATGAAGATATTAGAATTTATCGTGATCATAAAAATATGACTAATCGCCTTAATAATTGTGAACAAGCAAACGTTGATAGGATTATTGAAACTTCTAATAATCAGGTTAAGGATATTGAAGTTATTGAAAACGAAGGAATTATGGATTTACTTGATGAAAAGGAAAAAGTTGCGGCTAGTTATAGGGTAAAATATAAAGATGCTTCTTTAGCAGAACTTGCGGAAATAATTTCTTTAGAAACAGGTAATAAAATTACCAAATCAGGTTTATATCATAGGTTTAAAAAGATTAAAAATATGGCTGATAAAATAAGAAAAAAAAGTTTATGATTGATTTTTTAGTAAAAACATGATATTATGGATGTGTCAAGGAAACTTGCATAAAATAAAAAAGAGGAACATTTGATCTTGCAAGTGAATGTCGCCTCTAGAAAAGCTAGATTTGACACTTATTCTAATTGCTGAATGAGTGTCAATTCTTTATAACTACTATCATTATGATAAGAAGTGATAAAATGATAGCAATGAGTTTTAGAACTTTTATGATAAAGGTTCTTTTTTTCATTATTATCAATCCTTCTTTCTCTTTCGAGATTAGAGGCAGACACTCACATCAAATGTTCCTATAAATATTATCTCATAGTTAACTAAAATCAACCAGCGTTTTTTATGTGTTTTAATATGTAATAGTTAGTCGTTAGAGTAAAGAGTTGAATTTTTATTAAAAATATGTTATTATGAATGTGTCAAGGAAACTTGCATAAAATAAAAGGAACATTCAACAATCGCAGGTTGAGTGTTGCCATATAAATGGTTCCACCTAAACTATGCTATAGTTAGGTGGGTTTCTTTTATATTAAGGTTATAAGTAACAATAATAGTAAAAGGAAGATAAT
>JAFUBK010000166.1 GCA_017460245.1 Bacilli bacterium | reverse complement strand
TCTCAATATTTCTCTTTTAAGGCTTTGTTTTTCGTAACTACAGATGTGCCTAAATTCGTTTCAATCTCATTTTTAGTAACTTTTTATTTTGAACTAATCCATAAGCTCTTTATACAGCTAGTGATGGATCAAATATTTAATCTTTTCTCTCACTTCCAAGTTTATCCAACCACTATTTGATAGGTTCAGCATTTTTGCTTGGAATTGATTCAATAATTCTGAACATTCCTTCTAAGTCAACAACCTCAGTATTATAATATTTACCATCTGAAGATTTTAATTTCAGTCGGTGACAATAGAAACAACACTAACTATATCAACAGCACTTATAAAGTATTTTTCCTGTACTTTTCTTTTCAAAAATAACACACACCTTTCTATTTTTCAAAAATTAAATTGTACTACATTTTTTACATAAAAAAAAAGAACTTTTATTGTAAAAGGATGAATTATACATCATCGCTTTTTCTATTTATACATTTTTAAACTTTAAATTAATCTTTAAAAGAGCAAAAGGAAGAGCAAGCTCTTCCTTTTGAATAACAACTTCCGGGTACATAAATGCACCTGCAACAATCTAAAGTATCTTTATTATACCTAGTCGTGGATCCTAAGTCAATACTGTTTCACGATTTTCTTTAACTTTAGATCTTTTACTTATTAGCTTTTTATTTGGAACTTTTTTAGTATTTACATTTTCAAAAGCATAATACCTTTTAATTGTTTTTAAAATTTCATCATTATCTTTTTTAGTAATTTTAGCTACTTTATCTTTTTTATAATATGGAGCTTTTATTCTACTTGAACTAATATTTATTAAATTTTCTATTCTTGCGGTACCTAAAGACTCCGTAATTAAATCATAATGAAAATAATATTTGTCATTTTTCCTTTTGCTAGTAATTGGTATTACTGTCCACATTTTTTTATCTGATGAACTTCTCCACAAAATTGCTGGCCTTAATTTACGAAGTTCATTTCCAATATTATAGCCTAAATCCACCCAACAAACTGCACCAACTTTTAATTCTATTGTATGTGTTTCTTTGTTAATCAAATCTAGTTTATCTTTGCACCATTTATTATATGCTATGCCGTTAGGTGTATTATCAGTATTGCTTTTGACATAATTTAAAAAAGTATCTTTTGCTTTTAATAAAACCTCTTTAAATTCATCATTTGTAATTACTAATTTTTTTCCATTGATATATACTGCTTTTTTAATACTAGAATAATTATAATCTACAATTTCATCTAAAACTATATATCGCTTTATTGATTTTAGATATATAGAATTTTTTTGTTTTTTACTATATACCGGCACTCCAACATAATGATTTTTAGATATATCGTATAAAATTAACACCCACATATCATTAGTTTGATAAACTTGTTTCCAATTAATTGTTAACACATTGATCATCTCACTTTCGCATTAATAGGTCCTACATTTTTATTATAACAAGCGAAAATATGTTCGTCAATTATAAGCTTGATTTTTAGAAATTTATAAATTACAAAAAAATATCAACTTTTTTTAGAGGTTGATATTTTATTTATTTTTAATTTCAAACATAAAGTTCGAACAAATTTTTACAAATGGTGCCTGTGGCCGGACTCGAACCGGCACGGTATCGCTACCATTGGATTTTGAGTCCAACGCGTCTACCAGTTTCACCACACAGGCATTACACAGAACATTATATCACATTTTTAATAAAAAAATTAAAAAAACATCTAATTTTCGATGTTTTCTTGATACTTAGAATCAAACAAATCTGTTTCGTCATTATCATCTATAATCTCAACCTCTGGCAAATCAGCCGTTGTTTTAAGACCAAAATAATCTAAAAATTGTTCAGTAACGCCATATAAAATAGGCCTTCCAGGAAGTTCAGAACGACCAACTTCTTTAATAAGATTTCTAAATACTAACTTTCTTATTA
>JAFUBK010000165.1 GCA_017460245.1 Bacilli bacterium | reverse complement strand
TTATTATATGTTTATTTTTATCGTGTAGTTCATTAAAGTTTTTGAATAATTATTGTTTGTTTTTATTTGCTATTTCTAAATACTGGATGTCATCAATCATTAGAACGTCGATATCACGATATTTACTTTTAAAGTTATCCACAGCTTTAAAGTTGTTTTCGTTATTGCGGTATAAGCTTAAGAAATCAGCTACAAATTTTTCACTTGTTACATACCTTACTTTTTTGTTTGAATTATCTTGAATATAATTACCTATGGCGTGCATTAAGTGCGTTTTACCTAGCCCACTATTTCCATATATAAATAGTGGATTATACATGCTTCCTGGTTTTTCAGCAACGGCAAGCCCTATTGCTTTGGCAAATTTATTACTTTCTCCAGATACAAATGTATCAAAAGTATACTTTGGTTCTAATCCGCTTTCAAATATGGATTCGTTATTTTATTTAATTGGCTCTTCGATTTCTTCTTTTATTATTTCATCTTCAGTTACATATTCAAATTCAATAACTTTACCAGTTATTTCCATAAATGTTTCTTTAACAATATCATTGTAGTTTTCTTTTAAATGTTTTTTATGTACATCATAAGGGACTATGATGGTAGCTTTGTCGTTATCTATTTTTATTAATTTGGTATCTTTAAACCAGGTTTGGTATAGAACTGGTTTTACTTTAGTTTCAATCTTTTCTAAAAAGACACTCCATATATTTTCTACATCCATAAACATCCCCCACAATATATTGTTTTTAAAGTCTTAAGACCATTGTACCTTATTTTTTTTAAAAATTCTACAAAAACTGTGGAAAAAATAAAAAAAAGTAATCCACAGTTACTTTTTAGCTAAAATAAAAAGTAAAATATAGTTTTCCACATAAAAAGTGGATAATTTATTTTTTCACAAAGTTAATAAAGTTTAAATAATCCACATGTTGTGAAAAAAAATAGTAGGGCTTTTTATTCAAATAAAAAGTATAGTGAAAAAAGTTGTGAAAAAACAAAATTTAAAAAGTAGTGTGTTTGTTTTTCTGTGGAAAAATTTATGAATATTTTTTTTAAATTTTTAATTTATATAAATGAAAGTATTGATAAAATTTATAATAAAACGTTGACAAACCCTTATTTTATCTATATAATTATTTTCAGCAACTTTTAAATGAGAGGAGTGAAATTATGAGTAAAAGAACTTTTCAACCAAACACTAGAAGAAGAAGTAAAAAAATGGGATTTTTTGCTAGAATAAAAACAAATATTATTAAAAGTAGAAGAAAAAAAGGACGTAAAGTCTTATCTCGTTAATGACCACTTTTTTAGAAGTGGTTTTTAAATAGGTGGTGCTTATGAAGAAAATTAATACTTTAAAAGCCAATGTTGATTTTAATAGGATTATTTCAGAAAATAAACCGTTTAAATATAAAGGGTATATTTTATATTTGGAAAGATGCGATACTGATTATTATCATTTTGGACTTTCTGTTGGTAAGAAAATTGGTAATGCGGTAGTACGTAATAAGTATAAAAGAAGACTTAGAAATATAATTGATAAAAAGAGCTACCAAAATAATTTTAATTGTATTATAATAGTTACTAAGGGAATTTTAGATAAAAGTTTTAAGCAAATGGAAGATGATTTGCTTAAAGCGTTTGAAATTCTAAAAATTACAAAGGAGAATTAAGTTATGAAAAAAAAGATACTAATTGTTCTTTTAGTTGTTCTTACTTTGTCTTTAACAGGATGTACTAAATATGTTAAGGATGATAGTGGTAAGCAAGTAAGAGAGTCAACGAATGGCCAAAGTTTAGTTTCAAATATTTTATGTCAGCCTGAAAATGAATCTATTATTAAATCTTATAAAAAATATGATGTTAAAATTGATAAACTTCCTAAATGTGATGAATTTGTACCAGCTGATGGTGGGTATGAAGGAATTTGGAGTACTTTATTTATTAAACCTTTAAGCTGGCTTATCATTAAAATAGGGCAGTTTGTTAAAAATTATGGTCTTGCTATTATTATTGTTACTTTGCTTATTCGTTTAATTATTTTCCCTATTAGTAAGAAATCGGTTATGCAATCGGAAAATATGAAAAAAGCATCTAAGGATTTAACTAAGTTACAAAATAAATATAAGAATAAAACTTCTCAAGAAGACCAAATGAAACAAGCTCAGGAAATGATGGCTATATATAAGAAGTATGATATTAATCCGATGAGTGGATGTTTATTTGCTTTTATTCAAATGCCTTTATTCTTTGCGTTTTTAGAAAGTTTATATCGTATACCAGCGGTATTTGAAGGTAAGTTTTTAACGTTTAATTTAGGTACTAGTCCATTTAATGCTTTGTTTGGAACTAAATTTTCATTTGATCATTTAGCTGATGCATTTTCTACTGGTAGTTGGATTTATATTTTGCTTCCTATTTTGGTAGGCTTAGCTACATTCTTCTCATTTAAAATGAACTCTGGAATGACTAGTGGTAATCATGATCAGTAGAAGCAAATGAAAACTCTTATGAATATAATGCTTGTATTTATTGTATTTGCATCATTCTCAATGTCTACAAGTATTATTATATATTGGATAACTGGTAGCTTATTTACGATTTTACAATCTTTGTATTTAAGGAGGTTTAGAAGTAATGGAAATAGTAAAGCAAGAAGCAAAAACTAAGGAAGAAGCTTTAGAAAAGGCTCTAGAAGAACTTAATGTGAGAGAAGATGAAACATATTATTACTTTGAAGAGACTGAGGGAGGTTTATTTAAAGGTAAAAAATATGTTGCTGTTGTAACTACTAAGTATGCGATTAAAGATTTTATTAAGGAATTTTTAAATGAACTTGCTAAAAAGATGAATACTAAGTTTAGTATTGAAGTTAAGGAGACTGAAGTAGGGTACAATGTTTTAGTTATTGGCGATCAAACTTCTGTATTAATTGGTAAAGATGGTAGAACTTTGAATAGTATTCAAACTGTTCTTCGTCAAGCTATTAAAAAAGAAGGAAGATTTGATGTTAAGGTTAATATCGATATTTCTGATTATAAAGCAAAAAGAGAAAACAGAATTGAAAGAGAAGCTAAGAAACTTTGTAGAGAGGTTTTAAAAACTAAAATTGAAGTTAAACTTGATCCTATGAATTCTTATGAAAGAAGACTTGTTCACAATGTTGTTTCTAAATTTGATAATTTGGAAACGCATAGTGAAGGAGAAGGAAAGGAAAGGGCAGTTATTATTAGTTATAAAGAAGATTAATTCTTCTTTTTTTTGTTTATTGATTATTTTTATTTATCATAGTATAATCTACTTTAGTAATTTTGGAGGTGAGGAGAATGAATGATACTATTGCGGCTATTTCAACGGCGCAGGGTGTTGGAGCTATTTCAATAATAAGAGTTAGTGGAGATGAGGCTATTGAAATAGTTAGTAAGATTTTTACTAATAAAAATTTTAAAGATGCTTCTAGTCATACTATTCATTATGGATATATTGAATATAATGGTGAAAAAATTGATGAAGTTTTGGTTAGTAAGATGCTTTCTCCAAAAACTTTTACGATGGAAGATGTTGTAGAAATTAATGCACATGGCGGCATTAATACGACTAATAAGATACTTGAAATTTTACTTTCTTTAGGGTGCAGGCTAGCTGAACCTGGAGAATTTACCAAAAGAGCTTTACTTAATGGTAGAATTGATTATACACAAGCTGAAGGGGTTATGGATTTAATTAATTCTAAAACAGATGTTGCTAGAAAAATTGCGATTAATCAAATAAACGGTAAGGCTTCGTCTATGATTAGAAAGTTAAGAGATGAACTTGGATTAATTTTAGCGAATATTGAAGTTAATTTAAATTATCCTGAATATGAAGATATAGAAGATATTACTGTAGAAAAAATAAAGAAAAGCATGAGTGATATTAAGAGTAAGATTAGTAAAATTATTTCAGAAAGTAAAACAGGAGAGATTTTAAAAGAAGGCATTAAGACGGTTATTGTTGGAAGGCCTAATGTTGGTAAAAGTAGTTTACTTAATAATTTGGTTGGTGAAGAGAAGGCTATTGTTACTTCTGTTCAAGGTACAACGCGTGACAGCGTTGAAGCATCTTTACTTATTGATAACATTATTTTAAACTTAATTGATACGGCTGGTATTCGTGATACTGATGATGTCGTTGATAAAATAGGTGTTTCTAAAAGTTTGAAACTTATTGATGAGGCTGATTTGGTTTTACTTGTTTTAAATAATAATGAAATACTTACAAAAGAAGATAATGAAATTATTGATTCTTTAAAAGGTAAAAAATATATTACTATCATTAATAAATGTGATTTACCTAAAAAAATAAATGATGATGATTTATTAAATAAAGTTTATATTAGTGCGACGGAAAACGTTAATATTGATGGTGTGAAAAAAAAGATTAAAGAGTTATTTAATTTAGAACAAATAGAAACTGAAGATTTAACTTATTTAACTAGCGCAAGAAGTATTTCTTTATTAAATAAATTAAATGATGAATTTAAGTAAGTTTTAAATGGGA
>JAFUBK010000164.1 GCA_017460245.1 Bacilli bacterium | reverse complement strand
CCTTGAAAAAAATTCTATAAAATTATTTAAAAATTATAAAAACGATGATATTTCTTGTAAATAATATTGAAGGGAGTGAATAAAATGGCTAAATTTTGTTCTAATTGTGGTAAAGAATTAAAAGACGGCAAAAAATGTGATTGTAAAAAAGGTGAATATACAGAAAATGAAATGGTAAATAGTATTATCAATTTAGCGATGGATATTTTTAGTAAACCGATTGATACGATAAAAGATTTTACAAAACAAAAAAATTTTAGTTTTGCGATGATTTTGATGGCAATTATGAGTTTTATTGCAGGAATATTTTCATTGTCACTTGTGAATAATGCTGAATATGCCGTAACTGGTCTTGTTAGTCCATTTACAATAATACCTGTGTTAAGTTCAAATTTGCCATATATGAAAATTTTCTTTACAACGGTGGCTGTTTGTTTTGGACTATCTTTTGTTTATGCTGGTGTTCTTTATTTGGTTAATAATTCTATTTTTAAGGGCGAAGCTAATTATAAAGAAATTTATGCTTTGTGTGGAGTGGTTTCTATTATTAACTCCTGTGTGATGATTGGCGCTACTGTTTTAATGTTTATAAATATGACACTTGGAGTTCTTTTGATTTTGTTTGGGTGTGTACTTAGTTTAGTTTATACTTATCATGGTATTAAGTTTATTGGTCAAAAAGATGAAAATATGCATGGATATATTTATTTACTTACACTGGCTATATTTATGGTTATAGTGTTTGTTTTAACAAAAATATTTTTATAAGAAGTTTTTATACTTCTTTTTGTTTGACTTTTTACTAATTATTGTATATAATTTTAGTCAAGGCGAGGATGTAGAGTAGTAGTAAAAGTTAGTGTTTATAGTGAATCTATGATAGTGGAAATTAGATAATAACCTTTTATGAACGTCCTACTGAGCTGTTTGTATGATTGCATTAAAGATCTAAAGCGCATAGGAATTCTATGAAGTAAGGTGGCACCGCGGGTTATTCGTCCTTATTTTATAGAATTTTTTTATATAGGAGGAATATTATGGAAGAATTATTTAACAGTGTTTTTAAATCTTTGGGTTATGAGAATGAAACTAAGATTGTAAAATCCAATAATGCTGATTATCAATGCGATGATTTGTTTAAACTGGCTAAAACATATCATAAGTCGCCAATGACAATAGGTGAAGAAGTTGTTTTAGAAATAAATAAATTATCTAATTTTACTGATTATTTTGAAAGCGTTAGTTTGGCAAGTCCTGGCTTTATTAATATCATGGTTAGTGATAAGTATATTTGTGATAGATTAAGAAACTTAATTAATAAAGATATGCTTGGAGCTAAAAAAGAAAATAAAAAAATTGTTATTGATTATGGTGGACCAAACGTGGCTAAACCGCTTCATGTTGGACATTTGCGAACAGCTATTATTGGACAGTCTATTAATAATATTTTAAAATTTGTTGGTAATGATACAATTTCTGACGTTCATTTAGGTGATATAGGGCTGCAAATGGGACAAGTTATCTATGGTATTTTACAAGATTATCCTGATACTAATTTTGAAAATGTTGAACTTACTTTGGATTATTTGAATAATACTTATCCTAAAATGAGTGCTTTATGTAAAGAAAGTGAACAGGTTAAAAATGAGTGTGCATTAATTACTAAATCGTTACAAGATAGGGATGAACAATATTTAGTTTTATGGAAAAAAATTATGGATGTTTCACTTAAAGACGTTAGAAGAATTTATGATTATTTGTCTGTATATTTTGATTATTGGTATGGTGAAAGTGATGCGTATAAAGAATTTGATGAAATGATACCTTATCTGGAAAAACAAGGTGTTGTTCGCCTTGATGATGGCGCCAAAATAATCGATGTTAAGGAAGAAAACGATAAAATTGATGTTCCTCCTTGTATTATTCAAAAAAGTAATGGTGCATATTTGTATGCAACATCTGATTTGGGTACTATTTGGCAAAGGGGTCGTGATTTTCATCCTGATAACATTATTTATGTTACAGATAATCGTCAAGATTTATATTTTACGCAAGTATTTAGAGCTGCTAAAAAAAGTCATATGTTTGATGGCGTTTTAGAACATTATGGTTATGGTACGGTCAATGGTGCTGATAATAAACCTTTTAAGACTCGTGATGGTGGAACTTTAAAACTTGAAGATTTGATTAATGAAGTAAAAAAAGAGTTTGTAAATTTGCGTGAAGAAAACAAGGATATGGAAAAAGAAGATTTGGATAAAATTGTAAATGCGATTATTAAGTTTGCTGATTTACAAAATGATTTTGAACGTAATTATATTTTTGATATTAAAAAATTTAGTGAGGTCAACGGAAAGACTGGCCCTTATGTTTTATATACTTATTTAAGAATTAATAAAATCATTTCTGAAAATAACAATGTCTTATCTGATACTGTTTATAGTGAGTCTGATAGGGCACTTCGTTTAAAATTACTTGAGGTAAGTGATGTGATTAATCAAGCAGTAAAAGAAAGAAAACCTCATTATATTGCTAATTATTTATACGACTTATCGGTTACTGCGAATAATTTTTATCAAAATAATAAAATTAGTGGGCTTAGTGGAAATGTAAAAGACGATTTTGAAGTTGTTTTAGGTTTTAACAATAAGGTCACTAAAACACTTTTACAGCTACTTGGCATACATCTTCCTACAAACATGTAAAAATTAAAAAAATTTTTACATTTTTTATTGCACTTAAATTTTGTTTGTGTTATAGTATGAGTAATGGTAGAGAGCCATAAATTTGTAGAAAGGGAAGGTAAATATGGAAAGTAAAAACAAAAACGCTTTAATAGGAGGATTACTTGCAATAGTATTTGTAATGGCAGTTGGTTATGCTGCATTTGCTACTCAATTACAAATTAGTGCTACTGCTAGTACTGGTGGTGCTGATGGTAACGCTAAATGGGATGTTAAATTAACTAGTATTACAGCTCAGGCTGCAAGCACAGGAACTGATGTTGTTTATAATGCATCTAGTGCAACTGATGGAACTAGAATAGTTGATACTTTAACTGCTCAGTTCAAAGCTCAATTAGCTAGCCCAGGAGATTTTGTTACTTATGATGTTGTTATTACAAACGCTGGTACATTTGATGCTAAAGTAAGTGCTATTAATTTTACTGATGGTAATACTGCAGCTATCACTAATACTTATGATGGAATTGCTGTTGGTAATGTAATTCCTGCTGGTGAGACAAAAACATTTACAGTAACTACAACTTATAATAGTTCTGTAACTACTGAACCAGCTACAGCTGATAAAACATCTGATCCTATAACTTTAGTTATAACTTGTGTTCAAAACTCATAATTAGTGTTTATTTTATAAAATAATTTAATTGTTTAAGCAATTTAGAAAGGAAGAATGAAACGTGGAAAAAAATAAAAATATTTTAATAGGAGGATTACTTGCAGTTGTTTTAGTTATGGCAGTTGGTTATGCAGCTTTTGCCACACAACTTACTATTAATGGTAAAGCTGAAATCAACTCATCATGGAATGTTCACTTTGACACAACTAAAACAGAAAGTGAAAACGGGGTTGTTGTTGGAACTCCTGGTACTTTAGCTGATGGTACTACACTAGCATCTGCTGCTCCAACTGGAACTGTTACTTATCCAAACAATTTAAAAGCAGAGTTAAATGCTAAATTAACTCAACCAGGGGATAAAGTAGTATTCACACTTACAATTTTAAACGAAGGTACTTTGAACGCTATTGTTGATAGTGGACCTACATTAACACTTGCTGGTGGTGATGTTCAAGGACTTACTGCGACTAAAGGTCATATTAAATTTGAAGTAACTTCTCCAAACCCTACAGCTATCGCAGCTAATGATGGTTCAGCTACAATGACTGTTACTGCTACATTCATTGATACTGATACTGCTGCTGGTACTACTGGTAACTATACTTCTTCAGAAAGTGCAACTTTAACTGTTGACTTAAGTTACAAACAAAATACGGGTGCTTAGTAAGAACGCTTTATGGCGTTTTTTTCTTTCTAAAAAATATGTAAAAAGATAAAATAAATTACATTTTTTAACGTAAATTGATTGCTAAATAATTGAAACTATGATACAATTTATTATAGTAGTTATGATAGGGGCTAATATAAAGGGGTTAGAATATGAAAAACTGGATTTTATATGCAGTGATGCTAATCTATTTATTAGTTGATTCGTTTGTTATAATGCCTGCAAATCTTCCTCTTTATAACGAGGTTATCAATCCGATTTTGTGGATTTGCTTGTGCGGGTTTGCAGTGTTCTTAAGTCGTGAAACTGGTTTAAGAGTGAAGGACGAGACTAATAAAACTCAAAGTTTAGTAATTGCTCTAATTGTTTATATCATTATCTATTATTTACTTGGTTTGTTATTTGGCTTCCAAAGAACACCTTATTCTAAAGAAATTTTAGCAATTGTTAAGAATATATGGTCTTTTGGTAGTGTTGTAGTTTTCCAAGAAATAATTAGAAATTCAATGATAAAGATTGGAAAAAAAGAAAAATATAATTTTGTTATAATCACTATAATGTTTATACTCGCAAATATTTCTATTTCAGGCTTTATGGGCAATTATAGTTCTGTAAAAGATGGATTTATTTATACAGTAACAACTTTAATTCCACTTATTGTAACTAGTGCGGTAATGACATATTTGTCATATGTAGGAGGATCAAAATTACCGATAATTTATAGATTGTTTGTATTACTTCCTGAATTTATTGTACCGATTGTTCCATCGTTTGATTGGTTTGTTACGGCTGTTGTTGGTATATTATTGCCGGTTGCGGTATTTGTTTATTTAAATTATGTTCATATAAAGAAAACTGAACGCTTATCAAAACGTGCTAAAAAGCAATATAGCCCAGTTGTATATGTTCCAGTGTTTGCTTTTATTGCTGTACTTGCTGGATTTGTTATTGGGCTATTTAAATATCAACCGATTGCGGTTTTGTCTGGAAGTATGTCGCCAACATTTAACCGTGGTGATGCGGTAGTTGTTGAAAAATTGTCAAAAATAGAAAAAGAGGACCTTGATAAGGGTGATATAATTCAATTTGTAAGTGGCAGTAAATATGTTGTTCATAGAATTGTTGATACTTCTAATGATCAATATGGAAATCGTGTGTTTATTACAAAAGGTGATCACAACAATGCTAATGACGTTGGTGAAGTTGATTATGAGCATGTTGTTGGAAAGGTATCATTTGTTATACCGGATATTGGTTGGCCATCAGTGTGGTTAAGTGGAATGATATCATAAAGAATAAAAAGTAGAGGTAAAATGAAACCAAAAAATGAAAATAAAATTATTTTGAAGCAATGGGTCCATGTGTTTATTATTATAATTCTGTTAGTAGGGTTATCTTTTGGACTTTGGATGGTTGCTAAAAGTTTTAATCGTGATATAAACACTAAGGAAGAGTTGTATTCATATAATTATAACAGCAATTTGGACTATAAAGTTTATTTAAAACCCAATAATTTCTTTACTGCGCAGTATTTGGGTATGAATAAACAGTATATTACATCTTTAATTGATCATATTGATGTAAATGCTAAATATAGTTTCCAAAGTTCTAAAGAGCTTACGTATACTTATTCTTATGATATGGTAGCTACTGTAAAAGGAACTTATTCTGATGGTGATGCGAAATCAGTAGAAGTATGGTCAAAAGCTTATCCTATATTACCTGCTGAAACCAAGAATGGTACTGGTAATACTATTACGATTGATAAAAACATTACTGTAGATTATAAGACTTATGATCAAGTTATGTCTGATTTTAGAAATGAGTTTGGACTTTCAGTTGATTCTAGAGTAGATGTAGCATTTAAGATAAGTATTACTGGAGGACTTCCTGATGGTGAACAAACTTTACAAGAAACTAATACAATGACTTTACAAATACCTTTGTTGAAACAAACTATTGAAATTAAGCCAGATTATGTTAATACTGGTCATGATACAATTTATAAATCTACTGAAGATACTAGTGATATTAATATTCCTTTATTAGTATTTGGTATTGCATTAATATTATTAATGTTATTCTTCTTGGTTAAAGAGGTTAAGAGATTGTTATCTGTTACTAAGAAATCTGAATATGTATTGAGCTTTAATAAACTATTGAAAGAATATGGTGATATTATTGCTGAAGCTGAGAATGTTCCAGATTTATCTAAATATGATATTGTAAATATTAAGTTATTTAATGATTTGGTTGATATTGAAGAAGAATTACATTCACCAATTATTTGTGCTGAAATTCGTGAAGATATGGAAAGCTGGTTCTTAATTATGAATAATGATACAGCTTATAGATATGTTTTACGATATGAAGATTTGGATCACTTTAATAGATAATTAAAAGCATAATCAATTGATTATGCTTTTTACTTTGTCAATTATTCTTTTTGTTTCTTCTTTTGTTTCGTCTGTGAATTCTAAACGAATAGTGCTGATTTTTGAATTTTTTAGTGTTTTTATTTCATTTATTAGATTAATTGGTGTGTGGTGGAGAATGTGAGTTTTATTATTTTTAATAATTATTGGGAACATTTCGTTTTTAATGTTTTTTAAGGAGTATTTGCCTGTTTGTTGGTCTTTTAAAATATTATAGTTAATAATCATAAGTTCTAAGCGTCCATATACAATAACCTCAAAGTTGTTTGTTGTTTTGGCGATGTTTAGTATTTGGTTTATTGAAAGTTCTGGTGATATTGTTGGGATAAGGTTGTGACTATTAAAGAAATTAACACTGTAACTATTTGTTATGTTTAGAAAATAGTCAGCATTACAATTGTTGCTTTTAAAATATTTATATACTTGCCCAAGATTTCCTAAAAGAAGATTTCGATTTTTATAGTTTTCATTGTGATATAAAGTTCTATCTAGTTTTAAGTAAATATTTGGATATTTTTGTGCGAGCTTAATATTATTTGTATAAATGGTATCAACTTTGTCTATTACTGCTTCTAATTGTTCATTTGTTTCAACTGATACATTTATATTTATTTTATTTTTTATCATTTTTCTGTTTATTTGATATTTGATTTTTGGAATAGTTCTATTTACTTTTGTTTTTTGATCGATAAGTTCATTTATGAGTGATCTTCTAAGACTTTTTAGTTCGTTTATTTGAATAAATATGTTGTTATCCATATTTATATCTATTTTATTTAAAATAAATGGTGTATCACCCAATTGAGATATTTTGTTTATAATTGTTTCTTTGGTGGTGTTGATGTTAATGGCCTTACTAATTATTTTACCGGTTTTTGTTATTTTATATTTGTCTGTATATATAGTTATTTTAAGTGGTTTGTTTAAGTGAGCATCTCTTTGAAATTTACTTTTAGCTTTTTTTCTTGATATGTTTCTAGAGCTTTATTTAGTGAAAAGTCTGTTGTTTTTAAAACTTCATCTTTGGATTTTAAGTTTACTTTATTATCGATATATACGATATCATTTTTCTTTGCTTTGTTTATTAATAGTTTTTTTTGATTGTATAATTTATTTATAATTAAACCTTTATTACTTTCTTTAAATCTTATACCATCATTTTGAGATATGGTATCATTTAGTTTTATTTTTATTTTTTTACCTACTTCTAAAACTTTTCCTATTGGGATGCCGATGTGGTTTGGACTTTTTGTGTTTAGAAGATCTTCGGTTTGGAATAGATGTCCTTCAGTAAAGCCACGATTAAATAGTTGTTGTAGCTTTTTATCGGTATCTTTTTCTTTGGTGTTTTCATCAATTAGTTTGCGATACATTTTAGTGACGAAACCAACATATTCTTTACTTTTTAAGCGGCCTTCAATTTTGAAACTTTGGATATTTGCTTTTAATAATTCTTTAATTTTATTTGAAGTATTTAACTCTTTGGTACTTAATAGGTATTTACCATCTGTTACTATGACTTGGTTATTTTTGATTAGGGTGTATGGGAGTCTACATGGTCCAGCACATTTACCGCGATTTCCACTTCGAGAACCGTTTAAACTACTAAAGAGGCAGCACCCACTATAACTAACACAAAGAGCTCCGTGAATAAATACTTCTTTTTCGATATCTGTTTTTAGGTTGTTTATTTGTTTTAGAGAAAGTTCTCGTGCTAAAACGACTCTTTTTATTCCTAGTTCTTTGAAAAGTTGTAGGGTTTCATCGTTACAGTTGTTGGTTTGTGTAGAGGCATGAATTTCTAAATCAGGAATTATTTTTCTAATTAAACTGATCATGCCAATATCTTGCATTAAAACAGCATCAACACCATTTAGGTATAAAAATTTAAGATATTTCACAAAGTCTTCTATTTCGTCTTCATAAATAAGTGTATTGGTGGTAACGTAGACTTTTACATCATATATATGAGCGTATTTAATGGCATTTATTAGTTGTTGCTCAGTAAAATTGTCGGCGTAAGCACGGGCGCCGTATTGTTTTCCGCTTAGGTATACAGCGTCGGCACCATTATGGATGGCGGCTTTTAGGGCATCCATATTTCCGGCCGGAGATAGTAGTTCAGGTTTGTTCATAAAATCACCATTTGTATTATAACGATTATTGCTTATTTTGTAAAATTGTTTAGGGTGTGTTATTATGTTGATGGGTGATTATGTGGATAGTGTGAAAAAATTCTCAATGAAAGACGAAGCTTTTGTGTGCGAGGTTTGTGGCAAAAAGGTTTTCCCTTTGGGGTATACGGCACGCGATCATTGTCCTTTTTGTTTGTATTCTAAGCATGTTGATATTAATCCAGGTGATAGGTTAAATAATTGTAAGGGTATTTTAAAACCGGTAGGCGTGGAGAAATTTAAAAAAGGGTATAAAATTATTTATAGATGTGATAAGTGCCATTTGCTGCACAAAAATATTATGGCTAATGATGATAATATTGATATTATTATTGATCTTATGAGTCATCCAGAAAATTTATTTTAATCTATATTAAATTTAGGTAAAAAGTGTTATAATATTGTGGAGGAGTGATTAAGGTGAAAAAACACAAGATATTAGTAGTTATAGGAATTGTTGTAGCGATAATTGCTGTTATTGTTGGACTTGTCGGTTATTTTCTTGTAAAAGATGTAAAAGAAGAACAAGTTTTAAGAAAAGAAATAAGTTCTTTGAATAAGTTAGATATTACAAAGGATAGATATAATACTGATATTGTTACTACTGGCGATTATGCAGTGGTTGAAAGTACTATTAAAGATTATCTAGATGATTATGCGACCAATTTACAAGGAGTTTTAGATATTTTAAATGACGAAAAATTGTCTAATGTTTTATCGGCTGATAATTATAAAAACGATGGACCAGAATTTGGTCAAACAAAAGAATATTTGGAAAATACGAAAAAAGATTTTAACGAAAAATTAACAAAACTTACAAATATGACTGATAAAAACACTATTATTGATGCGATAAATCTAAAAAACTTAATTCATATTATGTTGATTTGTATAAAGAGCTAATGCTTAATGGGGTTGCGGCTAAAGATTTAAAAGAATCTAAGGATGATCTTACTAAAGCTAGTGATACAATTAATGGTTTATTAGAAGTGGAAACTAATGTTATTAATTTGCTTGTTGATAATAAAGATAAGTGGAGTGTAGAAAACGATACAATTGTGTTTAAAGATAATGATACTTTAAATAAATATAATGAATTAATTATGAATTATACTAATTCTTAATGTATAGATAGGGAAGGAAGATGTAGATGGAACTTAAAGGAAGTAAAACGGAGACTAATTTATTAACTGCTTTTGCAGGAGAAAGTCAAGCTAGAAATAAGTATACTTATTTTGCTTCTACTGCTAAAAAAGAGGGATATGAGCAAATTGCTGCTATTTTTGAGGAAACTGCTGGTAACGAGAAAGAACATGCTAAATTATGGCTTAAGTTATTATTTGGTGGAGATGTTAAGGATAGTTTAAACATTGATACAAAAGAAGCTTTAAAACAGGCTGCTGATGGCGAAAATTACGAGTGGACTGATATGTATGCCGATTTTGCTAAAACTGCTAAAGCGGAAGGTTTTGATCATATAGCGTATTTGTTTGAGGAAGTAGGAAAAATTGAGAAGGCTCATGAGGAAAGATATTTAAAATTATTAGAATCTGTTAAAGAAGAAAAAGTATTTAAAAGTGAAAAACCTAAAATGTGGATTTGTCGTAATTGTGGACATATTCATTATGGGGACGAAGCTCCTGATGTATGTCCTGTGTGTGCTCATCCAAAATCATATTTTGAACGTAAAGCTGATAATTATTAATAAATTGTGTCAACATTGTAAAAAAGGAAAAGTCATTGACTTTTCTAATAAAAGTAGGTATAATTTAAATTGCCTACTAATTGCGGGTGTAGTTCAATGGTAGAACTCCAGCCTTCCAAGCTGATAACGTGGGTCCGATTCCCATCACCCGCTCCATGAGTAATTAGCCCTTGTTTTCAAGGGTTTTTGTGTACATAAATATTATATCCACGTTATCAGCTTGGATTAATTTGGTTGTATAAATAGTTTAAAATATGTTTGGTAGACAATTTAAATTATTTTATATTGTTCATGTTTTCAATTATGTCATCACTTATGTTATACCATTTTATTTGTGAAATATATCTGCATTTTTCATATTTCGTGTTGCGGTTGATGCATCTATTTAGTGGTTGGTATGTTAATGAACTAAAGTGAATTGATGATGAGTATTTTGATCTCTTTTTTAGCAAAATTTTATAAATGTCATTCCTTTTTATCCAAAAAAAATCTTCAGGTACTCCATATAAAATTGCGTCTATTTTATTTTTGGAGTTTCTTCCTAATATTATAAATCTATCTATGGCTTTTATTAATATATTTTTTTGATTTAAATATTCATTTATTTCATCAATTTCCTTTTGATGATCTTTTTTATATTCTTCTGCGGTTAATCTTTGTTTTCCTTTTCCATTTGTTGTTCCATCGGCATAATGATACTTTAAAAAATTAATTACAAGTGGTTTTGGCATATGGTTTTCAATTAAAAAGTGTATAAATTCACTTATTGGTTCTGTGTGTACAGAGTTTTTTATTCCTTTTTTAATACTTATTCTCTTCGTTGTATTTTTTATTTTTATGATAATATCATATTTTTGAAGTTCTTTATTTTTAT
>JAFUBK010000163.1 GCA_017460245.1 Bacilli bacterium | reverse complement strand
GAAGCTTGTAAAAATGTCAACTTTAATGTAAATGAAGGCGAATTTATAGCTATTGTTGGTAAAAGTGGATCTGGGAAAAGTACTTTGATGCATTTGCTTGGAGGCCTTGACAATCCTACTTATGGAAAGGTTTTTATAAATGGGATGGATATTTATTCTTTAAAATTTGATGACCTTACAAAGTTTAGACGTGATAATATTGGCTTTATTTATCAGTTTTATAATTTAATCCCAGTTTTGACTATTAAGGAAAATATTCTTTTACCTGTTTTTTTAAGTGGTAAAAAAGTAAATTGGAAATATTTTGATTTTCTTGTTAAAAAGCTTAATTTAAAAGATAGATTAAATTTTTTTCCTAATGAACTTTCAGGTGGTGGACAGCAAAGGTGTGCGATTGCGCGGGCTATTATTAATCATCCAAAAATTGTCTTAGCTGATGAGCCAACTGGAAATTTGGATAGGCGCAGTAGCAAAAACGTTATAAAACTGCTTAAGTTTTTTAATAAAAAATATCACCAAACTATTATTTTAGTAACTCACGATGAAGAGGTGGCTAGGGAAGCTAGCAGAGTGATTGTTTATGAGGATGGTGAAATAAAGTCTGATAGTGTTATTGGTAAGTAAGTATTTATTTTATGATAAAAAAAGAACGTTTCGAGTTTTTTTATTACTGATGCTTTCAGTCTTTTTACTTATTTCTATAAGTTTAATTTTTTCAACGGTTAGAAATTTTATGATTGATAATGTTGATGAAAAGTACCACGTCTCTTTAGTAATAGACAAGATAAAAAGCAATCATGTTTTGAATGTTGTTAAATCAGGTGAGAAATATTTAATCAAGTTCAATAATATTACTAAAACTTATGAGTATACAAAACAAATATGTACTTATAGTTCTTGCAAAAATGTTGTTTATAATGAAAAATTGTTATCTTTATACGGAACCGGTAGGGGTGCTGATAATTTTAAAATGGCATTAGTAGTTATTTTGTTTGTTTTAACGCTAGCTTCGGGATTTATTGTTTACAATTCTTTTGCGATTACTTATATGGAAAGAATAAAGCAAGTTGGAATTTTAAAAAGTATTGGTCTTACAAATTTTCAGATTTTAGGAATGAACTTATTAGAAATTTTTATTATTTTGTGTATGGGATTAATTGTGGGTACTGTTTGTAGTTTTTGGTTTTTAGAGGCTTTGGTGGTAGTTGTGAATTATTTGTTAAAAGATATATTTACTTTTAAATTAAGTTTTTATTTTTCTTTTATTTTTTTAGCGGTTTTATTCATAAGTGTACTTACTTTTTTCTGTGCTTTTGTGCCGACTTTAAAAATTAATAAACTTAGTATTATTCAAATGATTAAAGGTAATGATGATTAAAATATAAAAAGATGTAAAAAAAGATTAAAGTTAGTTTCTAAAATTGCTTATTATAACTATCATAGGTGTAAGAAAAAGTACCGACCGATTGTGTTTTGCGTATTTATTAGTGTTAGTTTATTTGCGTCTTTTGGACTTTATTTAAATTATGGTTTAAGTGGTATAAAAAATTATAAAAGCAATTACAATTATCAACTTATTACTGATAGTGATGGATCTATTTTAAAAAATTTTCATAAAGGATATAGTTATAGAGTGTGCCAGTTTGATAAAAAGTTATCTAAAAAAAATTTTTTAAAGTATTATGATAAGAAAATACTAGTTGTATCTGGTAAAGATAATTATGTAATAAATAAGATAAAAGATAAAGGCGTTTATAAGAAGGTTTTGAAAAATGATATTTTTATAGATGGTAAGCGTGTTAGAACAAATAGTTATGTTCCGATTGGAATAGATTCTTATTTAGAAGATTATATTGTTTTTGTAACTGATTTGTTTGATAATTATTGTAAGGATTATATAACTAGTTATTTTATTGTTGATGACATTCCTTCTTTTGAAGATAGATTATCAACTTTTGCTTCTTTAAATAAAATTAAAGTTAGTTATGTCAATGTTAAAAAAGCTAGAATTTTAACTAATAATTTTATTTTAGCTATTAAAATAGTTTTATACAGTTTAACATTTTTAATGGCCTTAATTGGCGTAACAACACTTATAAATATGTGTGAAGCTAGTTTATCGTTTAGAATGGGTGAAATGGCTACTTTAAATAGTGGTGTTATTACAAACAGGCAGGTTAATAAGATGATTAGAAAGGAAGTTTATTATATTGTTAGAAAGGATTTTGTTTTATGTGTTATGTTTGTTTTATCAATTGATTATTTATTATATTATAGTATTAAAGATTTGTTAGAAATTAGTTTTATTATTCGTTATAAGAAATGTGATTTTGTTTTGTTATTAGCTATTTAATTATTTATTTT
>JAFUBK010000162.1 GCA_017460245.1 Bacilli bacterium | reverse complement strand
TCAATATTATTTATGTTTAGATAGAGGATTGCTTTAAATACGCTTTCGTTTTTAAGATTTTTCATACTTATTGGCTTTAGGTTTTCTAATAGGCCAATTGAAACTGTAAGAGTAATTGGATCACTGCGTTTAACAGTACCAGTTTTTGATTGATTAAATACGATGTCTCTTTGTACGTCTTCATTTTCTTCAAAGTTGATGGTAACGTTATTTAAAAAATTTTCATCAATTACTTTTACGGCATCATCGATATTCCAATCAGTCATATCAGTTATGATAACTTCTTTGGAAAAATCAGGCCCATTAGACACTTCAAAGTTTATTTTATTTATATTTTTAATAAGTTTATTAGCTTTTACACTTTGGCTTATTATGTTATATTTTTTTGTTTGATCACTATATTCATATGTTTGCTCGTATTCAATGTTATTGCTTTCTGCCCATTTAATGGCTTCTGATAGGGTAGTATTTGAAAAATCAGGAACTACTTTTTGCGTAGGCAATTTAATTATATTTAAAAAATATAAACCGTTAAAGCTCATTAAAATTATTAAACATAAAGCTGTAAAAATACTGGCTTTAGTTTTTTTTGAAAAATAGGCTTTTTTAAAGGACACTAAGAAGCTAATAACTGTGATTAAAATAAGAACAGCGTTAATTATTTGATATATTTGATGCTGTCTGTTTACAGAATCATAGATAAGATAAAGACTAAAAACAAATGTAAGAACTAAGGTAAGTGATAATACAATGTTTGTGAAATGGGGTTTTTTTGGTTTGGTTTTGTTTGTATCGTTTTTATTATTGAAAATTATTTGTTTTAGTTCTTGTCTGCTTTCTTCCTTTTCTTTTTCTTTTATTTGTTTTGTTTTTTCTAACTCTTCTTCTATTAATCTTCTTTCAGTCCTACTGGTATAGTCTTTTTTTAATTCGTTATTCATATACTTCACCATATTCATTATACCTTATTTAGTAAAAATTTTATATATTTGAATGTATTTAACCTTTATACTTTACTATATTTTACGATTAAAATATTGCATAAAAAAAATTAAATTGATATAATATACATGAAGGTGATGATATGAAATTTTTAGTTACAGGTGGAGCTGGATATATAGGCAGCCACACAATTGTTGAACTTTTAAATGCTGGATATGAAGTCGCAGTTATTGATGATTTTTCTAATTCTAATGCTGAAACTTTAGAAAATATTAAAAAAATAACTGGTAAAGATTTTTCTTTTTATGAAGGTGATGTTTGTGATAAACAATTACTTAACGAGATTTTTAAAAAAGAAAAAATTGATGCTGTTATTCATTTTGCTGGGTATAAAGCTGTTGGTGAGTCTGTAGAAAAGCCACTTATGTATTACCGTAATAATATTGTTTCTACTTTGTCTTTGCTTGAGGTTATGGAGGAAAATAATGTTTATAAATTTGTTTTTTCTTCATCAGCTACTGTTTATGGTAAACCTCATACTTTACCAATAAAGGAGGATTTTCCACTTTCGGCTACTAATCCTTATGGACAAACTAAGTTAATGATTGAACAAATTTTAAAGGATTTAAGAACTAGTTCGGATAAATGGGATATCGTTATTCTTAGATATTTTAATCCGATTGGAGCACATGAAAGTGGTCTTATTGGAGAAGAGCCTAATGGAATTCCTAACAATATAATGCCTTATATTATGAGAGTTGCTACTGGCGAATATGATAAAGTCCATGTGTTTGGTGATGATTATGATACAATTGATGGAACTGGCGTTCGTGACTATATACACGTTGTTGATTTAGCTAAAGGCCATGTTGCAGCTTTAGAATACTTAAAAGACAAAAATGGTTTAGATATATTTAATTTAGGAACCGGAAATGGCTATAGCGTTTTACAACTTATTGATAACGTTTCGGAAGTAAATGAGGTTGATGTCCCTTACATTGTTGATGATAGAAGACCTGGAGATATTGCATCTTGCTACGCCGATCCATCTTTTGCTAATGAAAAATTAGGTTGGAAAGCAGAAAAAGATATCAAAGATATGTGTAAGGATGCTTATAGATTTGCAAATAAACAAAAAAGTAAAAAAATTATAAAATAATGGTGGTGAAAACAATGTATAAAAATTATTTAGAACTTTTTGTTAATAAGTATGGTTTTTGCCCTGAAGGTTTTGAAAAAGAAGAAATTTCTAGTT
>JAFUBK010000161.1 GCA_017460245.1 Bacilli bacterium | reverse complement strand
AAACAGCATATCTTTCAAAATTATGACTATAGATAGTTATAATAATACCAATATTGAAAACCAAGCCAGAGAAAAAAGATATGATTTTTTTGCAAAAACTGTCAAAAAATGTCAAGCAAAACATCTTTTAACTGCCCATCACGGAGATGATTTAACCGAAACAATTTTAATGAGAATAGTTAGAGGATCTACCTTAAAAGGATATCAAGGTTTTAAAGAAAAAGTTATCAAAGACAATTACACAATTCTAAGGCCTCTTATTCAAACAACAAAAGAAGACATATTGGTTTATTGTAAAAATCATAACATTCCGTATGCTATCGATAAAACAAATGAAGAAGATACATATACAAGGAATCGTTATCGAAAATACATTTTACCAAAACTAAAAGAAGAAAACAAAAACGTTCATAAAAAGTTTTATAAATTTTCTCAAACCTTAGGGCAGTATACTTATTACATAAATGACACTGTAGCTGAAAATATAAAAAATGTATATAAAAATAATATTTTAGATATTCCAAAATTTATCAAACTAAAACCTCTTATTCAAACAAAAATCATTTATCACATTTTAGAAAATTACTATGGAAACGACATCAATTTAATTACTGATAAACACACTGAATTAATATTAAAACTGCTTATCAGCAATAAACCCAATCAAAGTATTAATTTACCAAAAAAAATAAAAGCAATAAAAGCATATAATAACTTTTATTTAGAAAAAAACGAAACAAAAGAAGGCTACAAACTAGAATTAAAAGAAAAAACTGACCTTCCTAGCGGACAGATTAGTCAAATAAAAACGTCATCAGACCACAGTAATTACACTATATATTTAAACAGTAGTGAATTACAGCTTCCTCTTTTTATAAGAACAATAAATCCAAGCGACAAAATCGCTATTAAAGGATTAAATGGCAGTAAAAAAGTAAAAGATATTTTTATTGATGAAAAAATACCTCGAGAAAAAAGACAAACATGGCCTATTTTAATCGACAGTAATAATACAATAATTTGGTTACCAGGCCTTAAAAAATCTAAATTTGATAAGAAAAAAGACGAAAACTATGATATAATATTGAAGTATGTACCAAAGGAAGGAGTTTCAAATGAAAAAAAGCACAATTAAAAGAGGATTATTACCTTATGTATTTTTATTAGTATTCTTATTTGGCATAATGTTTGCCTATAGTTCTCTTAATCGAACAGTTCACGAAATAACATACAACGATTTTACAAATTATGTAGAAAAAAACAAAGTTAAAGAAATAAGTGTAACACCAAGAAGTCGTGGCAGTATCTATACAATAACAGGTAAATTAAAAGGTTACGAAAGAAATGAAACATTTACCTTTAATATGCCACTTACAGACGAAACAATGGTCCAATTACTTTCAGCAGAAGAAGAAAAGGGTTTTGAATTAACCACCATATCAGACCCAGAATCAAGTACACTATTACTATTTCTAATAAATGTTTTTCCGATGATTTTGCTAATCGGTCTTGCTTTCTATTTTATTACTCGTCAAATGGGTAGTGGATCAAGATCAATGGACTTTGGAAAAAGCAAAGCTAGATTAACAGGTGGCGAAACTAAAGTAACTTTCAAAGATGTAGCTGGACTAACAGAAGAAAAAGAAGAGGTAGCCGAGCTTATAGACTTTTTAAAGAGTCCTAAAAAATTCCAAAAAATGGGCGCTAGAATTCCAAAAGGAGTTTTATTAGTAGGTCCTCCAGGAACAGGAAAAACACTGCTTGCTAAAGCCGTTGCCGGCGAAGCAAATGTTCCATTTTACTTTATAAGTGGATCAGAATTTGTTGAATTGTTTGTCGGTGTTGGAGCATCACGTGTTAGAGACATGTTTAAACAAGCTAAACAGAACGCTCCATGTTTAATTTTTATCGATGAAATAGACGCTGTCGGAAGACAAAGAGGAGCAGGTTTAGGCGGTGGACACGATGAAAGAGAACAAACACTAAATCAATTACTAACTGAAATGGATGGTTTTGGTGCTAACGAAGGAATAATTATTATTGCTGCCACCAACCGACCAGACGTTTTAGATCCAGCTCTTTTAAGGCCTGGTAGATTTGATAGACAAATAACTGTAAATCTTCCAGACGCCAAAGGAAGAGAAGAAATACTAGGCGTACACGCTATAGGAAAAACCTTTAATAAAAACGTAACAATGAAAAACATTGCTAAAAGAACAGTTGGTTTTAGTGGAGCTGATTTAGAAAACTTATTAAATGAAGCCGCTTTACTAACAGTAAGAAAAAATAAATCTGAAATTACAATGAGCGAAATTGATGAAGCACATGACCGTGTACTTATGGGCCCAGCTAAAAAATCACATAAATATACAGAAAAAGAAAAAAGAACTGTAGCATATCACGAAGCTGGTCATGCTGTAGTTGGAATTAAACTAGAAGGTGCTCATGACGTTCAGAAAATTACAATCATTCCACGCGGAAGAGCTGGTGGATATAACTTGATGCTGCCAAAAGAAGAAACCTATATGAAAACTAAAACTGAACTTTTGGAATCAATTAGCGGGTTCTTAGCTGGAAGAGTAGCTGAAGAAAAAATGTTCGGTGAAGTAACAACAGGTGCCTCAAACGATTTTGAACAAGCAACAAAAATTGCAAGAGCAATGGTTACTGAATATGGAATGAGTGATTTAGGTCCAATTCAATTTGAAGAAAGACCATCAGATAACGTATTTTTAGGCAGAGATTACAACAAAATGCAAAACTTTTCACATGAGGTTGCCAAACAAATCGACGAAGAAGTCAAAAAAATTATTGATGAGCAATATAAAATATCGAAAGATATCATCGACAATAATATGGACTTACTTAACCTTATTGCCGAAACATTGCTTCAATACGAAACAATAACAAAAGAACAAATCGATTATTTGGTTGAACATGGTCATATGAAAGAAGAAACCGATGAAATTTCTTTAGCCGATCTATCAGATGAAGAATTACAAAAGATAGCTATGGAACAAAAAATCGAAAACTACGAAGATATGACCAAAGAAGAGTTAATAGACAAATTAAATCAAACAAAAGAAAACGACCAATAAGGTCGTTTTTTAAGGCTTTTCAATTAAAAATTTAACTAAATCTTCTGGCTTTTTGTTTCCATAAATAATCTCATTAATAAGTTCAATAATTGGCATATCAACATTTTTACCATCAATCAAATCACGAACAGATTTTAAGGTATAAAGTCCTTCAATAGTTGTGTTTTTAATATACTCATCTATTTCCTCTTTAGAAGCTCCTTTACCAATTAAATAACCAAAAGAATAATTTCTACTTTTAGGACTAGTTGCTGTTAATAGCAAATCACCAAAACCAGCAAAAGAACTAATAGTATCGCCATCGCCACCAAGTCCTTTAATAAGCTCTTTAATATCGTGAACAGATTCGGTAATAAACATCGCAATTGTGCTTTCTGGCATGCCCATCCCATTTAAAATTCCAGATGCAATAGCAATTACATTTTTAATCGCTCCGCATATTTCAGTTCCAATAATATCACTACATAATCTAAGTTTAAAATGGTCATTACAAAAAGCTTTTGTAATTAAATCAGTAGTTTCCTTATTTTGGCAAGCTAGCGTAAGACCAACAGGCACTTTGTTAGCAACATCAATTGCAAAAGAAGGCCCAGAAAACACCGCAATATTATCAGTATCTAATATATTTTCAACAATATCAGACACAAATAAGCAAGTGTCTTGTTCAATACCTTTAGAAGCAACGCAAACTGGCGTATCTTTAATATAATCTTTAGCTTTTCGTAACGTTTCTCTAACAAATGCTGTAGGAACAGCTACTAAAACAAAAGATGCATCTTTTGTAGCTTCTTTTAAATCAGATGTAAATTTTATATCATTTGGCAAAACAACATCTGGTAGTTTTTTAGGAATTCTTGTTTCAGTTAAACTTTTAGCCTCCTCTTCAAAAGCTGTCCATCCAACAACTTCGTTTCCATTTTCACTTAATATAATCGATAAAGCAGAACCATAAGCTCCGCAACCTAAAACACATACTTTCATAAAATCACCAACACAATTATACAAAATTTAAAAAAAAGACGCAACAAAAAAAGAGTCTAAAGACTCTTTCTGCTATCTTCGTTAGGTGTAATATATTTATTTTCATCTAAATCATAATCATACATAAGTGCAAGCTTATAAGATTCAATAGCTTCTTGAAGAGTATCGTTACGATACTGATTATAATCCATATCGCTTGCTGAATCGTTTTTATAGCTTTCCGCATCTTGGCAAATAAAGACATTATCTATAACCGCATAAATTGGAGTATCCCTTTTTGCCGAGTAGCTATCATATCCACCTGTGATTGAATAAGAAGGATGCACTTCATGTTTACTACCGTCAAAAATCGGTGAAACTTTCAGTCCTGAAATATCCTTTAAGTTAGCAGCATCAGCAACCGAAGCTTTAGCTAAATCAAGGCCAAAATTAATAACCGTATTATACGAGTTCTTTAAATATTTGTTCAACAAATAAAACTGAATAACTAATTCAGAACCAATATTATCTTTTTGATCTTTATCTTCTGCATCATTATACGCCTTAATTTTAGCATCTATTTCTTCTGGACTATCCAAATGATTACTAATAGAACCAGTAGAAATTAAATGCTCAATAGTATCTTTATTTTTATTAAATTCCACATTATCAACTAACGATTTAAGTTGTTCATCAAGCTCAATATAACGTTCTAAATTCTGCATTTCCATAATCTTCTCTTCCGAATAAGGAACGCATTTTTCAAAAGCATCATCTAACCCTGTTTCGTTGTTATCATAGAAGGTTTGTTGAAGAGGTATAACACCAGCGTCGCTTTTTGCATTACAAGCAGATAAAGGTAAACCACTTGTAGCCAAAACCCAAGCTAATGCAACCTTGCACACCTTATGAGGTACAGATTTTAAAAATGACTGTAATTTTTTTGTAGTCACTAAACGTTTTTCCATATAAAGTCCCCTTTCTTGACAACGGTTATTATACACAAAAGTCAATGTTTGTCAAATTAGAAAATGTAAAAAGTGAAAAAAGTTCTAAAAAGTACTTGATTTTCATAAGATATTCTGATAAAATTTTGAATGTGTGGCATGCGATGATGTGTGAGGTTGTCGAGACGCTAGGTTAAGTTGTAAACACAAATAACATTGTACTCGGGTTTTTACACGGAGCAAGTCTATACTGAAGATATAGGCGAAAGGAGGATACAATATGTCTAAGACAAAAGTTCGTATCAGACTTAAATCATTTGAACACAAAAATTTAGATAAAGCTTGTGCGAAAATAGTTGAGACTGTAAAAAGAACAGGCGGAGAAGTAAGTGGCCCAATCCCATTACCAACCGAAATTGAAAAAATAACAATTTTAAGAGCTGTTCACAAATACAAAGATTCGCGTGAACAATTCGAAAAGAGAACACACAAAAGACTTATTGATATCAATAATCCAAGCAAGGAAACAATAGATGCACTATCACATCTAGATATTCCAAGTGGCGTTGATATTCAAATTAAACAATAGGAGGAGAAAATATGAAAGGAATCTTAGGTCGTAAAATAGGAATGACTGAAGTTTTCGATCAAGATGGAAAACTAACACCTGTAACTGTTGTGGAAGTTACACCAAATGTAGTAACTCAAATCAAAACAAAGAAGACTGACGGTTATGATGCAATCCAACTTGGCTTCAGTGATAAAAGAGAAAAGTTAGCGACAAAAGCTTCAACTGGAATTACCAGTAAAGCAAACACTACACCTAAGCGCTTCTTTAAAGAAATTAGAGGTGTTAATGTAGAAGAATATACTCTAGGACAAGAAATATCTGCAGATATCTTTACTAGAGGAGAAGTAATTGATGTAACAGGAACTTCAAAAGGTAAAGGGTTCCAAGGTGTTATCAAAAGACATGGTCAACATAGAGGACCTATGGGACATGGTTCACACTATCATAGAAGACCAGGCTCAATGGGAACAATGAGACCAATGCGTGTATTCAAAGGTAAAAAATTACCAGGTCACATGGGAGTAAACACAGTAACAATTCAAAATCTTGAAATCGTTGCTGTAGATGTAGAAAACAATGTAATTTTAGTTAAAGGTAATATTCCAGGACCTAAAAAAGGTCTAGTAATTATTAAAAGTGCTGTTAAAAACCCTAACAAAGTAAACGAAAGGCCTGAATTAATTTCTTGGGTTAAAGAAGAACCAAAAGAAGTTAAAGAAGAAACCTCAGAAGAAACAGTAGAACAAACTGATCAAACACCTGTAGAAGAAACATCAGCTGAAGAAGCAGTAGAAACTACTGAGGAAGAAAAATAGGAGGTAAATTATGAGTAAATTATCTGTTATTAATATAAAAGGTGAAAAAGTAAGTGACATCACTTTAAATAAAGATGTATGGAATATCGAACCAAATGATACAGTATTATATGATGCTATTACATTAGCAAGAAACTCTCAAAGACAAGGTACACATGATACCAAAACACGTAGTGAAGTAAGCGGTGGAGGAAGAAAACCATATAGACAAAAAGGTACAGGCCATGCAAGACAAGGTAGTACTAGAGCACCACAATATCCGGGTGGAGGCATTGTTTTTGGACCACACCCAAGAAAATATGATAAAAAACAAAATAGAAAAGAAAGAAGACTTGCTTTAAAATCAGCTTTGTCTTACAAAGTTAAAGATAAAGAGCTTATTGTTTT
>JAFUBK010000160.1 GCA_017460245.1 Bacilli bacterium | reverse complement strand
ATATTGATTAAATTTTGATACTTATCTAGTTCAATATTTAGTTTGACTAATGCGGTATCTTCTTCAATTCCAATTATCTTTCCTAGCATATTATCACCTAGTATAATGTTATCACAATTTTAATTATCACACAAGAAAAAAGTCAAATTAATGACCTTCTTACTATGAATTTAACTTTTTCATCTAAATACAATATAGCCTTACAATCTTGGGTTGCTTTTATAAAACCTAAACCTTTAATGACGATATCTGTATCTTTATCGATATCAATTTGATATTTGTTTAGGTTTTCTAATTCTTTTGTTTCTTTGTAAATTCTATTTATTTCTAAATTGTTAGACATATAAAAAGTTAGATTTGTTTCTGCCTTTACGTCAAGCCTAAAAAGATTAGAAATAATGATAGTTTGATCTTTTTTTATTTGAATTGTTATAGGTTTTATTTCTTTTTTAGGCATTATTTTATTTAGCGTTTGCCCGTTTACATTTAAAATTACACTTCCTTCATCTAAAAGACCTGGAGTGTCAATTAGTGTTAAGGTTTTGTCTATATCAATAGGGATTAAATCTAAAGTCGTCGATGGTAAAATACTAGTGGTAATTTGATTTTTATTTTCACTATAATTTTTTATAAATTGGTTTATTAAAGTACTTTTACCACTACTTGTATAACCTATTACATAGACGTTTTTACTTTTTTGATACCTAACTATTTTGTTTTTTAAAGTATCTAGGTTATAGTTTGTTTTGGGGCCAACAATTATTTTATCCACAATATTAAGATTTGGTTTTATACTGTTTAGCAGTTTTGTTTCGTCAAGATTTCTTGGTATTATATCACGTTTAGTTAAGACTAAAATTACTGGGTTTTTTATTTCTAATTCATTTAAACCTTCGGTATTTAAAAAGTCAGTTACCAATAAAACTAAATCTTTGGTTTTATTTATATTATCTATAATATCTAAATAATATTTATTTTCTTTGTCAATAAATTTATATTCGTTATAATGAGTTATTTTAAAGCATCTTTCACAATATTTTTTATTTAAATCTTTTACATACCCTTCTTCATTTGGAACTTTAGTTTGTAACAAAGCTCCGCACCCAAGACATTTAGTCATAATATTTTCCTTTACTAAAAATATTGTTTTCATGCATTTTATTCATTATCCTGTTTTCTATTTTTCTAGTTATTTTGGCATATATGTGATCTTTTTTAGAAATTGGGTTTACTAAAATAGTTGTTATGCCTATTTTATTTCCTCCTTTGATGTCAGTTAGTAGTTGATCGCCGATAATTGCAAGTTCGGTTATGTTATAGCCGTAGTCTTTCATTACTTTTTGAAATTTGCCGGAAAATGGTTTCCGAGCGTTTGAATAAGCGTCGACGTCAAGTTGTTTTTGGTAATGCTTTACTCTAAATTTTAGACTGTTAGAAAAAATTATTACTTTAAAACCTTTTTGTTTTAAACTGATAAACAAATCTTTGGTTTTTTGTGATACTTGTCTCGTGTTTGGTGGCGCTATAGTGTTATCCAAATCAAAAAGTAAACACTTTATTCCATGGTTTAATAGTTTTGAATAATCGATTGTATAAATACTTTTTTGATAAATATCTGGTAAAAACTTTTCCATATAGCATACCTCCTTTTACATAATAACATATTTTAAAGGCTATGAGCAAATTTTTGTCATTTCTTCTATAAAAAAAGAAGCATTATTTTGCTTCTATTTTTTCTTTACCACCCATATAAGGTCTTAATGCTTCTGGTATATTAACACTGCCATCAGCGTTGTAATTGTTTTCTAAAAAAGCAATTAACATTCTTGGTGGGGCAATTACTGTATTATTTAAAGTGTGAGCATAAGCTTTATTTCCTTCTTTATCTATATACATTATACAAAGTCTTCTTGCCTGAGCATCTGTTAAGTTTGAGCAAGAACAAACTTCAAAATATTTTTGTTGTCTTGGGCTCCAAGCTTCGATATCGCATGAACGATATTTTAAATCAGCAAGGTCTCCGGTACAACAAACTAATTTACGAACTGGTATATTAAGTGATCTAAATAATTCAACTGAATAATTCCACATTTTATCATACCATGTTTCGCTGTCTTCTGGCTTACAAACGACAATCATTTCTTGTTTTTCAAATTGATGAATTCGATATACTCCTCTTTCTTCAATACCGTGGGCTCCTACTTCTTTTCGAAAACACGGTGAATAAGAGGTCATCGTTATAGGTAAATCTTCTTCTTTTAATAATTCTCCTTTAAACTTAGCTATCATTGAATGTTCAGACGTTCCTATTAAATATAGATCTTCACCTTCAATTTTATACATCATTGCTTCTTTTTCTTCGAATGACATAACACCGTTAACAGCATCACTTCTAATCATATAAGGAGGAATACAGTATATAAATCCTTTGTCTATCATAAAGTCTCTAGCATAGGCTAAAACTGCTGAATGAAGTCTTGCGATATCACCCATTAAATAATAAAATCCGCTTCCAGTTACTCTACCTGCAGCATCTTTATCAAGGCCATTAAAAGACGCCATGATATCGGCATGATATGGGATTTCAAAATCAGGAACGATTGGATTTCCAAAGTGTTTTTCATCAACGTTTTTGGAATCATCTTCACCAATTGGTACATCATCAGCAACAATATTTGGAATCATCATCATTTTTTCTTTTATTTCGTTTTCTAAAGTCTCTTCGTTCTTGGTAAGTTCAGTTATTTCGTCATTATACTTACTAACTTCAGCTTTCATTTTTTCAGCTTCATCTTTTTTGCCATCGCGCATTAGGGAACCTATTAAAGCGCTTTTTTCATTTTTTAAAGCTCTAAGTTCGTCACCTTTTTGTTTAGCTTCTCTAAATTTAATATCTAGTTCATATACTTCATCTACTAAAGGCAATTTGTGATCTTGAAATTTCTTTTTTATGTTTTCTTTTACTTTTTCTTTATCTTCTCTAATTAATTTTATGTCTATCATTTTTATCCCTTCTTTTAATCCTTTTTTGTGGTGTTTTACTGTGAATTTGTTCATT
>JAFUBK010000019.1 GCA_017460245.1 Bacilli bacterium | reverse complement strand
TAGAAAGACGTTATGTTGAAACCAAAAGTAATTGGATTAGAGATTGGATAGAAAACTATATGACTGAACTAGAATGTCCAAAATGTCATGGCGCCAGATTAAACAGTAGCGTCCTATCGGTGTTAATTGACGGTAAAAACATCTATGAACTAACGCAAATGAGTATTAAAGATATATCAATATTCTTTAAAAACTTAAAACTAACAGAAGAACAGAAAAAAATATCCGAGTTAATTATAAAAGAAATAAACTCAAGAATAAGTTTTTTAATAAATGTAGGCTTAGAATATTTAACACTGTCAAGACCAGCTGGAACCTTATCAGGAGGAGAAGCTCAAAGAATAAGACTTGCCACCCAGATAGGCTCAAGATTGACAGGCGTACTGTATGTTTTAGATGAACCATCAATCGGTCTTCATCAAAGAGATAATCAAAGATTACTAGACTCTTTAAAAGAAATGCGTGATTTGGGCAACACTTTAATCGTTGTTGAACACGATACGGACACTATGCTTGCTGCTGATTATTTAGTAGATATAGGACCAAAAGCCGGAGTACATGGCGGAGAAATAATTGCCAAAGGAACTCCCGAAGAAGTAATGAAAAATAAAAACAGTTTAACAGGAAGATACTTAGCAGGAATAGAGAAAATAGAAGTGCCTAAAAAAAGAAGAAAAGGCAATAAAAAGTACTTAGAAATAAAAGGCGCCTCTGAAAATAATTTAAAAAATATAAACGTAAAATTTCCACTTGGAAAATTTATTTGTGTAACCGGAGTATCAGGAAGTGGTAAAAGTACTTTAATAAACGAGATCCTTTATAGAACCATTGCCAACAATCTTTATCGAAACAAACTGAAACCCGGCAAACATAAAAGTATTAAAGGATTAGAAAATATCGACAAAGTAATTGATATATCCCAAGCTCCAATTGGAAGAACACCAAGATCAAACCCCGCAACCTATACAGGAGTTTTTGATGACATAAGAGACGTATTTGCCCAAACAAAAGAAGCTAAAATGCGTGGATATGACAAAGGCAGATTTTCATTCAATGTCAAAGGCGGAAGATGTGAAGCTTGTTGGGGTGACGGTGTTAAAAAAATAGAAATGCACTTTCTTCCAGATGTATATGTACCATGCGAAGTATGTCATGGAACCAGATACAACACAGAAACATTACAAATAAAATATAAAGGTAAAAATATTTATGACGTTTTAGAAATGACCGTCGAAGAAGCTTTAGAATTCTTTGAAAATGTTCCAAAAGTAAAAAACAAATTACAAGTACTATCCGAAGTAGGACTTTCATATGTAAAACTAGGACAAAGTGCTCCAACGTTATCAGGAGGTGAAGCTGCCCGAGTAAAACTAGCCAAAGAACTGCAGAAAAAACCTACTGGCAAAAGTTTATTTATCCTAGATGAGCCAACAACTGGTCTTCATACACATGACATAAAAAAACTACTAGTAATTCTAAATAGAATCGTTGATAATGGAGATACAGTTTTAGTAATTGAACACAACTTAGATGTAATAAAAGTAGCTGATCATATTATCGATTTAGGGCCAGAAGGCGGAGATGAAGGCGGAAGCATAGTCTTTACTGGAACACCTGAAGAAATAGTAAAAGAAGAAAAAAGTTATACTGGTAAATTTTTAAAGCCATACTTAAAATAGATATTCATATGAATATCTATTTTTATTCTAAAATTTACAAAAAATAAGGAATTTGGTTACTTTACATTGTATGTTATTAATAAAGAGGTATAAAACATTGACTTACGAATATTTGTTCGATATAATAAAAAGGGGTTAAAATAAATTAATTTTTGATATAATTAAATAAACAAAAAGGATAGGTTCCCCCTGAAGGACCTATCCAAATAAAAGAATAAAAAGGGGCTGGCTAGTTTACACTAGCGCCAATTCAACGTAAATTGAATTGGTGATTAATATATTATCACAAAAATAAAATATGTCAAGTAAAAAAACAAAAAAAATAACAAAAAAGGTGATTTACTATGGAATTAAGTGAAGTAAAAGGAATTGGAATAAATACAATCAAAGACCTAAATAATTTAGGAATAAATAATGTCTATGATTTAGTAACATATTATCCATTTAGATATGATGTGTTTGAAAAAACTGATATTTCAAAATTAGCTGATGGTGATAAAATTGTCATCGATGGAGTAGTAGAAAATGTTCCAAATGTTTTTTATATTTCAAGAGTTTTAAATAAAATGACATTTAGGTTAAATATAGGTACTAAAATTTTAACCATTACTATTTTCAACAGAGCCTATTTTAAAAGAAATATAAATGTTGGAACAACACTTACAGTAATTGGAAAATATGATGCCAAACATAATAGTGTTACTGCTAGTAATTTAAAACTTGGTCTATTGGAAAAAACAATTATTGAACCAGTTTACCATACATCAAACAAAATAAATAGTAAAAAAATAAATAAAATTGTAAATTCGGCTCTTCCAAAAATAAAAGTAAAAGACTATATACCAGAAAACATTAGTAATAAATATCATTTTATCGATAAGAATAGAGCCGTTTACTTAATTCATAATCCTGAAAATAAGCATAGTGTAAAGCAGGCAATTAACAGGTTAAAATATGAAGAGTTGTTTGTCTTTATGTCGAAAATAAGTTATTTAAAGAAAAATCATACTAGTAATGACGGACTAGAAAGGAAAGTAAATTTTAAAAAAATTGAAAAGTTTATAAATAATCTTCCTTTTAAATTAACTAAAGATCAATTAGCAAGCATCAATGACATTTATGATGATTTAACAAGTAAAAGAAGAATGAATAGATTATTACAAGGTGATGTTGGAAGCGGAAAAACGATTGTTTCATTCATAAGCTTATACATTAATTATTTAGGTGGCTATCAGGGGGCATTAATGGCGCCAACTGAAATTTTAGCTTTCCAGCACTACCAAAACATAAAAAAATTATTTCCTGATTTAAACATTGTATTACTAACGGGAAAAACCAAAGTCAAAGAAAGAAAAGAGATACTAAAACAAATAAAAAAGCAAACTGCCGATATTATTATTGGAACCCACGCTCTAATAAGTGATACAGTTGAATATAAAAATTTAGGTTTGGTTATCACTGATGAACAACACCGCTTTGGAGTAAATCAAAGAGCTAATTTGAAAAACAAAGGGATAACACCAGATATACTATATATGAGTGCCACCCCAATACCAAGAACCTACGCTTTAACACTCTATGGTGATATGGATATATCAAGTATAAAAACAATGCCAAGTGGAAGAAAACCAGTAACAACAATACTAAAAAAAGACACCGAAATCAAAGATGTTTTATATATGATGTTAGACGAAATAAAAAAACATCATCAAATATACGTTATTGCCCCACTTGTAGAAGAATCAGAAAAAATAGATATGGAAAACGTTTATCAGCTAGAAGAAAAAATGAAAAAAGCTTTCGGAAAAATCTGCAACATAGGCATTCTTCACGGTAAAATGAAAGCTGACGAAAAAGAAAAAGCTATGAACAAATTTAAAAACAATGAAACTCAAATACTAATAAGCACAACAGTTATAGAAGTAGGAGTAGATGTAGCTAATGCTACTATGATGGTCATTTTTGATAGTTATCGTTTTGGACTTTCCGCACTCCATCAATTAAGAGGAAGGGTAGGCAGAAATGATTTAGATTCTTACTGCGTACTTATAAGCGATAGAGAAACTAAAAGACTATCAGTACTTACAAAAACCACTGATGGCTTTAAAGTATCAGAAGAAGACTTCCTTCTAAGAGGAAGTGGAGATCTATTTGGGCAAAGACAAAGTGGTGATATGAGCTTTAAACTAGCCGATATTAAAAACGATTATCAGTTATTGTTACAAGCAAAAGAAGATGGCGAAAAATTTGTAACAAGCAGTGATTATACAAACGAAAAAAACAAACACATAAGACAAATGATAGAACAATCAACAAATTTAGACTAATTAAAAAACATTTATTGACAATTAAATTAATTTTTATTATACTTGTATTAGCATAGACATCTGTGTCTATGTTAGGAAGCTTACGATAAATTGTGAGCCTTCCGACCAAAACCCCCTGAAGGTCCCTCGAAAGAGGGAACGCTTTTTGTTTTATAAGGGTTTCTGAGGTTTTTGATTTTTTCTAGATACCAAGCCAGATACCAAAAACCTATTTTCAGATACCAAATTTATTTTTTATTTAAGATTATTTAAATACCTAGATTTAAATTATCTATGGTATTTTTTACATTAGTAAGATTATTTGGAAACATGTGAGCATAAGTATCTAATGTTTCTTTAGTACTAGCATGTCCTAAATACTTAGATACAGTTGTTACTGGTTGACCAGTATTAATTAATAGAGATGCACAACTATGTCTAAAAGAGTGTAGTGGTATTCTTCTAATATCAGCACTTTCAGCAATTCGTTTATTTATTCTATGCATCATACCAAATGTTAATGGATCTAATTCTCCAAAGATAAACCATTTTTCGTTAAATCCGTAGTATTTCTTTTTTTCATTATAAAGATTTACTAAGTCATTGTATAAGACATCAGTAAGAGGTAATGTCCTAATACTTTTAGATGTTTTTGGTGGTGTTAGTTCATAATATTTTTGACTATCTTTAATACTATTAGCTTGTTTTGTAATAGATACTAATTTATTATTCCAGTCTATATCAGACCATTGAAGTCCGCGACATTCACCACGACGTAATCCACAATAATATAACATTTCAAACATTGTTCTATCATTTAGATTAGTAGCACCAGTAATATATTTTTGAAATTCTTCAAAAGTATAAACATCTTTTTCCTCTTTAATTTCATTTGGATCTTTAAAGAATTCTATTTTCTTATAAAAACGTATTAAATTAATATCATACATTTTCATTCCCCAGTTAAGAATAATCTTAAGAAATTTTTGAATATCATTTCTGCTAGAACATTTAATAGGTTTATCCCATAACTCTTGTTGAAATTTATGATATAGATTACCATCCATATCTTTTAACTTAACATTTTCAAAACTAGTAAAATATCTTCTCCTTTTTAAATATGTTTCCATAGTTCTTCTTCGAACTTTATTTTTTTGTGATTCAATATATTGGTCGGTAAGAGTACCAAATG
>JAFUBK010000018.1 GCA_017460245.1 Bacilli bacterium | reverse complement strand
CACCTTTGTCAAGTCTTAAAACATAATTTCCCCCAAAAATCAACTACTACAACACAAACTTTAATCTGTTAAGTCAAGCCAATGTCAACTATTATAACATCAAAAAATTCTTGTCAAGTCCAAGCCCAAATCCGGCGATCAGCCGGACTTATCCACAACTTTTACACACCTTGTGCAAAACTACACCCAAATGTTGTAAATATTACATGCATTTTAGTATTGATTGTGTATAGTAAAGTGCTATACTAAAAGTAAGAACATTAATAGGAGGATTAAATGAAACCAAACTTAATCACCAAACTGGCCGAGTGGAAGGCTACTCGATCAGTTAGCACTGCAACAGAGATTTGTGAAGAATTGTGTAACATGTATTTCGAAGAAGGGAGTAAAGATAATGAAAATCTCAATTAAATATATCAAAACACCAATCAATAAGATTAAAGTTAAGAAATAACGATCATGAATGAAGAAGTGTGGAAGCCAAAAGAATCAATTATCAAATCCATCATCGTATGGGCAGAATCTAATAATTTTAAATATGTAAATATTCATGAAGATTTTGCTAATGGTTGCATCGAAAACGATGATTGGCAAATTCAAATATCATTTAAAGAATCAATCGGCCTTCGTGTAAGAGTATGGCCGGTTAAAGAATTGAAAGGATTAATTAATGCGTAATAAATCTAAACGAAAATAACCAATGATCTATATATTCTGTATTACAATATTACTTATAATACTTTGGTATTTTATAAGTAAATACGGAGAAAAAGATGCCTAGAAAGCGATCAAGTGCTGGCCGCAGGCGTTCTGGATCAGTTCAAACTAATTTTTATATCCAAGTAGAAAAAGTGAATAGACAACTCCGCAGATTAGAGCGATCCGGTGAATATGGAAGCTATGCCAGCAAGAAGTTATTAAGAATGGCTAATGAAGCCAAGCAAATTAAATATAATCGTAAAGCAAGAAGCAAAATTAGCATTAAGCGTGGATCTAAATTTTCATTAATAGAACAAAGAGCAGTTGCTAAGAGATTTCAAGAATTTCTAGGATCTAAACTAAGCAAAGCCTCAGAAATTAAAAAAGTTAGAGCTGAAACAAGGCGAAAAGTTAAAATGAAATTACAAGGCCTTCGTGATGAAGTTTTAACTGATAAAGATATTGATGAATTTTATTCATTAACACACGATGATGATTTTCGTTATTTAGCAGATAAAATCGGTGATAGTGATGTGTATATCCTTTTAAAAGAAACTCAAAAAGAAGGTGGATCAGCAGAAGATTTAATTGAAAAATTACAGCAATTCATGATTTTCACTAATTCATCTGATGCAGCTGATAAAGCAAGAAGATTATTAAATAAATGGACTTAAATTATGCAATATTGGACAGAATATCATGGCCATGAGCCTGATATTAGAAAAAATATTGATAATACCATTTATACATTTGATATAGAGACAACAAGTTATTTAATACTAGATAATAAGCTGGTAAATGCTTTTGATTACTTAAAATTATCTGAAGATGAGCGTGATAGAGCGAATGCTCAAGCATGCATGTATGTTTGGCAATTTTCAGTAAATGATCAAGTGTATTATGGTAGAACATGGCAAGAATTCAAAAGTTTTTTGGATCGCATCGAAGAAAACTGTGATAAAGAAAAATTTGTATTTGTGCATAATTTATCGTTCGAATTTCAGTTTTTAAGTGGTCAATTTAAATTTAAAGAAGTATTGGCAAGAAAATCTAGAAAAGTTATGGGTTGTAAATTTGAAGATTGGAATATTACAATGCGTTGCACTTTATTTATGAGTAATGTTTCACTTGCTTATCTGCCAGATTTATTTAAGCTGCCGGTGAAAAAGATGGTTGGCGATTTGGATTATAATTTGATCCGAACGCCAGCAACAGAGCTAACAGAGAAAGAACTTGGTTATTGTAAGTATGATTGTTTAGTTGTTTATGAATATATAAAAATGGAATTAGATACATATGATCAAGTTAATAAAATTCCAATGACTTCAACAGGCAAAGTTCGTAAAGAATTGCAACATATTGTGCTTAATGATCCGAATTACAGGCGAATTGTTGGTCAATGTATAAATATTAAGCCAAGTGTATATAATATGCTGATTGAAGCATTTGCAGGTGGTTATACGCATGCTAATTGGTTATATACAGATGAAATATTAAAAGATGTTGATTCTTATGATGAAACATCTGCATATCCTTTTGTAATGGTAACAGAAAAATTTCCGATGGATATTTTCAAACCATGTAATTTAAGTGATATTAAAAAATTAGATAATAATTATGCTTATTTAATCAGAATCAAGTTTTATAACATCGAATGTAAATATTACAACAATTTTATTTCAGCCAGTAAATGTAATTGGATCGTTGGCCAAAAGGTGGATAATGGCCGCATTATTAAAGCAAAAATGATAGATATTACATTAACAGATGTTGATTTAAAATTCATCGCTGATACATATAAATTCGAAGATTATGAAATAGTAGAATCTTATTTTGCGTTAAAAAATTACCTTCCGAAGCAATTTATTGATTTTATTCTAGATAAATATGTGAATAAAACTAAATTTAAGAATGTTGAAGGTAAAGAGTTAGAATATGCCAAAGAGAAGAACAAGTTCAATTCTCTATATGGCATGAGTGTAACAAATATGATTCGTGATGATGTTACATTCGATGATCGTGGCTGGGTTGAAACTCCATTAGATAATAGCATGATATTTGATAAATTACTCGAAGAAAAGAAAAAATCATTTTTATCTTTTGCTTGGGGTGTTTGGGTTACTGCATATGCTAGAGATAATCTGTTAAGGCGTGTAATTGAGCTTGATCAATATGTTGCATATTGTGATACAGATAGCTGCAAATTAGTTCAAGGTTATGATAAATCCATCTTCGAAAAATACAATAAATCAGTTGAAGAAAAGATTAAAAAGGTGGCTGGAATATTAGATATACCATTAGAGCGTTATGCACCAACTGATAGTAAAGGTGAAGCTCATATGCTCGGAGTATTCGAAAATGAAACAGGTAAAGGCCGCATTCACACTTATGATAAATTTATCACGCAAGGTGCAAAGAAATATTGTGTAGAGATTGATGGTCAAATTCATGTAACAGTTTCCGGTGTTCCGAAAAAAGGTGGTGCTAAGTGTTTAAAGCGAATTGAAGATTTTAGAGATGATTTAATTTTCGATTACGAAAACACTAATAAGAAGATGCTTGCATATAACGATCATCAAGAACCGATTGAAATAATAGACTATAAAGGTGTAAAATATATGGTAACAGATAAAAGCGGAGTTTGTCTGTTGCCAACTACCTATAAGCTAGGTAAAGCATTAGAATATGCAGATTTATTAACAGATAACTCCAGCACAAGATCAAAATTTAAACAGGAATAAAAACATGGACGATTTAGAATTCATTAAAAAATTTAGCAAAATTAATATTAAACAAATCGCTAGTGAAAATGGTATTTCTACTAGTAATCTTTATTCTGGACGCTGTGGATCAAGAAAAACATGGTTAATGCGAAAAGCAATTGAAGCTAAAATAGCTGAATTATATCTAGAAGATTATAAAAAAGCAGTAGAACATGAGTAATAAGAAGATTACACACTATAATCTGGAAAATATCGAAAAAGAAGATGCCTCATTTAATCTTATCTGGGGTGAAAAAGGTAATGGCAAAAGCTACCAAGTAAAACATAAAAGAGCAATTTTAAAGTATCGCAAAACTGGTAAGCGTTTTATTTACCTTCGCCGCTGGAAAGAAGAAATCACAACAGAAAAAGTAGAACAATATTTTGCAGATGTAGATGTTGTAAAAATTACAGGCGGAGAATATAACTGCATTATTTGTTATCGAAGGCGGCTTTATTTTGCTAATTTCGATAACGAAACATATAAGGCCAAGCGTGGCGAGCATATCGGTTATGTGATGGCATTAAGTACAGAGCAGAATTATTCTGGTTGTTCTTATCTAGATGTAGAAGATATTATTTTTGAAGAATTTATGTCTAGAAATGAGTATATCAAAGATGAAGCAAGCAAGCTCATGTTTTTATATTCCACCGTTGATCGTAAAAGGCATAAAGTTAAAGTTTGGTTGGCCGGAAATACAGTTTCAAGGGTATGCCCTTATATTCAAGATTGGGATATTCAGAAAATTATTTCAGAACAAAAACAGGGTACAATCATAACCAAAATGATTAAGGTTGGTGTTGATGAAGATACCGGCGAAGATATAATGGTGAAATTGGCGATTGAATATTGTAAAAGCACCGGCCGTTCATCATATGTATTTGGTAAAGCTGCCAGCATGATTAATCAAGGTGATTGGCAAACTGATCCGCAGCCGCATTTACCGAAATCATATAAAGATTATAAAGTGTTATTTAGATTCGCATTTTTCTACAAATCATTTAAATTTTTATGCGAATATTTAACAGATAAAGAAACAAGTGATGTTTGTTGGTTTATTAAGCCATATAAAGGTATAATTAAAGAAAATACAATAGTATTTTCAGATGTTATAAAAATATCACCATATTGGCAAAGAGATATTTACAATACAACCTTTGACAATGAAGATTTGAATAATCTGTTTAAAACATTTAGAGAGAATATTATATTTTACGCAAGTGATCTAGCCGGAACAGATTTTAAGCAAGTGATAGATTTTATAATAAAGAAATAAGGAGTATTATATGCCAATTAGAACAGGTAAATGTATCCTAGCTAGAAATATCAAGCTGGATCGTGATTATAAAAATATTTTAAATTATACCGAAACACAAATGGTTAATCTAGTAACTGCGAACGCAGTTGCTACTAGAAATAACTGCTCATTTACTCGTCCGGATAGTAACGAGATTATTTTAGATGTGCCATATGGAACTGCACTTCAATCTAATTATCTAGCATTTCAAAATCCAGATTATAGTAATAAATGGTTTTTCGCTTTTATTGAAGATATTAGCTATCAATCTAACGGCACAACCAAGGTAGTATTTTCTATTGATGAATGTGCAACTTGGTTTGATTATTGGCATGTTGAGCCTTGTTTTGTTGTTCGAGAACACACTAACAATGATACGATCGGTAATAATCTATTGCCGGAAAATCTAGAATTAGGTGAATATGTTGCTAATGGTAATAATCCAAAATCAGCAGTTGGTTTTAATGATTATGGATTTGGCCAAAGGCCCAAAGCATATTTATTGCAAACTTCATATTACCCAGATGGTACTCAAATGTTAGGTGTTAATGTTGATGGTATTCCGATGGCAGGCGGTCTATTAGCTTTTCCAAGATGGCAACAGATGGTAAATACAATTCAAAAAATTTCGAGTGATGGACATCTAGAAGATATTCATGGAGCTTTTATACTGGATCAACAATTAGCTAGATTAGATACATTTCCAAATCAATACTGGACTTTAGGTCAGATTACTTCCGGAAATGAAGATACTAATTTTTATAAATGGAACGGAACAACTTCGCCATTCTTCTTTAGAAGTGTATTTGCAAGGCCAGCTACAATCGATGGATACACACCAAAAAATAATAAACTTTTAACAGCACCATTTCAATATTTCTTATTAACTAATAACAGCGGATCAGCTGTAAGTCTGAATTATGAATATTTTAACAATCCCGCATCATTTGTTATCGAAGCTAAAGGTACAATTTGTGTTGGCGGATCAACAATTGTTTATCCAGAAAATTACAAACATGTAGAAAAGAATTATACTGAAGGTATTGTACAAGGTAAATATCCAACTTTATCTTGGTCTGGCGATGCTTATACAAACTGGCTAACGCAAAATTCAGTTAATATTGGCCTTGGCGTAGTTGGCGATGTGATCGGATTAGCTACTGGTATGCAAAATACAGCACAATCTAACGAAATCGGAGCTGTTAAGGCGGCAAGTGCTGGCATGGCTGGCCATTTTACTCCAGAGAGCCAAGCCGGAAATTTAATCAATTTTGGTATGTCTATTGCCGGAACTGTTGCTAATATTTACCAGCATAGCATCTGCCCTCAAACTGTTCGAGGTAATACAAACTGCGGTGATGTTATGACAGCTGATTGTGAGAATACAGTATTTGCAATTAAAATGTCTATTACTTCACAATTTGCACATATTATTGATGATTACTTCAGCCGTAAAGGTTATGCAACTAATAGGATCAAAGTTCCGAATCAAACAGGCCGAACATATTGGAATTATGTTCAGATTGCAGCTGAAGATGATATTGGTTATTCTTCAAATGCAAATATCAGCGTTCCGGCGAAATCGATGGAAATAATCAATAATGTTTATCGTAAAGGTGTTACGATTTGGCATAATCATGCTAACATTGGTGATTATTCATTGAATAATACAATTGTTTCGTGATATAATACATTTACCTTTGTGGTACAAGAATAACGGTTTTCTGGCCGTTATTCTTATTTTTTATATTTTCTTGTTAAATGGAATTGACAAGAAAAAAAAAACAGATAGAATTAAATTAGATGTCTTAATCAGAAATCTAGTCGCTACAACTAGACTGCACAGCAGAGATGCTCTGGAATCTACAATTATTAATAATCCACCATAACAGGTGGATTATTAGTTTATAATAGATATATAACCACCGTTTGCACTTTTCGAAAGGGGTGATTTTATGTATTCAATCTTTGCAAAGTTTCCAAGCATCGAATCACTAGATCTTTATAACATGGTAGAACCGCTTAAATTGAATGTAACTGATATGATCAATGAAGTATTATTATACGGTGATATTTCATTAGAAAATTTAGATTATATTGATTATATCTGCTATAAATTTGGAGCGGTTGAAATTACCTTGAAGCAACAAAAAGAGCCGGTGTAATACCGGCTCTTATTTTTAGCTTACCTTATTCAGATAAATTGCCACTTATTGCTTTTGTTTATAAACAATGTTGATATGGATATATCTAGTTCCACTAGTCAAAATGGCTGGTAGTTTAACAGATAATGAATCTTCAATATACAGATAAGTAATATTATGCTCGTCTGAGTTCCATTGTTTTTCAGTTACATCACACCAAGTATTGATCGCAGTTTGTGGTTTTAATCCGACTGGAAGATTACCGATGTTAATTGCACCTGAAGTTTGTGAAGCATCATAACTAAACATGGCATCAATCTGAACCATATCGCCGACTTTATAAATAACATTTTTAACAGTAGTTAAGTCTGCATTGATACTAGTAATTGCATTAGCAATATTATTGGTAATATTGAAATACATGTTATTATTCAAGATACCAACAAAAGTATTTTCATTACACATGTAGGTATGAATATCACTATCACTTAGACCTTTCAGATAAGAATTTTCGATAGTGACATAACGCATATTTGCAATGGTGTTTGCATAGATTACATAGGAATTGTAATTATATGTAGTGTGATTATAGATACTGTTGTTGTAATAAACCATTAACCCCTTACATAGAATTTGCGGAGTTTTTCCACTTTCCTGATATAAGGTATATTGATAAGTATCCGAATAACAGTCTGTCATCGTAAGAACACAGTCACCAGCACAATCAATAAACTTTGAATTAGTTAAATTAGCCGTATTTAGAATCCATGCATGTACTCTAGTAAGAATGTTAGACGCAGTACCAGTTTTAACGGCAGTATTACAATCAATCATAATGATGTCGGTAAAGTTACTATCACCACTATTTAGCTCAATACCAATGCTAGAAGATGACGATGCATTACCATTGATATGACAATCGTGCATAATCACTTCGTAGCCACTGTTAAATACTACACCCTTAGTTGTAACATTGTTAATTACAACATTATATATTTCCTTTTTTCTACCTTCAGTAATTTTAATACCAGTAGTTGCAGTACTATCCATATCAAGAGTTACATTTTTAATATAGCCGTGGTAATTTTCACTATCGATAACAATCATATCAATAGCTGAACCTGCTTTGATTGTAGAAGTATTAAGGTCAATTTTTGCGTTGTTTACATTAAGTGCAGAGTTAATAATAAAAGTCTTACCACTTGGAGCAGTTAAGATTTTATCATTGGTTAAACAATAAGTGATAGCCGCACTTAATACGCTGGTATCATCATGTGTACCATCGCCATATGCACCTAGCTGACACACATTTACCATATCGTTTATAACTAGTTCGGCGATCAAACCGTCTGCTACTGCAATTGTAAACATTCCGTCAGCTGTTTCTTCTTCTTCGGCTTCACGAATCTTATATTTTGCACTACCGCCGTCACCAACTGAATAGTAACCGTATGTTTGGGCATAACTATCAGCAATAAGATTGGTAGCACTTTGCATTTCAGATACATTATCAAAAGTCCATGCAACATTAGATTGAATATAGGTAGTAATAATCTCTTGTAGAGTTCCATCTTCTACCATCGCTTCGAGCTTGTTATTGATTTCATCTTGAACATCGAGGTTGTCAAAATAATTATCTACATAATCTTTTAATTGATTGAACAATCCTTCCAAACTCTCAAAATCTGCTGTTACATTGATCATTTGTTGAATAACTTCATTTTGTGAAGTTATAACGGTATTGAGATATTCGACAACTTTACAAAGTAATTGATAATCTGTTAAAGCATCGAAATCTTCCTCAATAAATGGAAAATTCTGTAACACGAATCTTCGAAGATGTGGAATCTTAGTATTCCATGCCATAATTTTTTACTCCTTAACTTACAACCTGATAGAATAAACTATCTAGATCTTTAAATATCATTGTATAGAGATTTTGGCGAGCTGCCAAGAACTCTTGATAAATTTTAATTTTATCGCTCGGTGATCTGGTAATTGTTTCATTGATTTCATTAGAATCAGTACCAGCAGTTGCCGTCTGATTCGTAGCCGATCCACTATTCTGATCATAATGATATTCTGAAACATATTTTCCATCGCGAACATCTGCTAACTGATTCTGTGGAGTATTACTATAACGGCGATCACTTGTATCACTATTAGTAGCATTAGAACTACTATTAACAGCATTACTGCCATTGCTAGTTTGTTGCCTTGTGATAGATTCACCATCGTTAAAAATATTCCAGTCATTAATCGAAGAATATAGCATATTATAATTTGGCATTATCTCATTCAATTTTACATTTAGAGCAATTTTGAATGCTGTAACAGTTTCATATCCAATTCTTCGCATCAAGAAGTGATTTAGAATCATTGTTTCAAATTCTTCTTTATCCCAGCCAGTAGCTAATGGATAAGTGAAATCAAAGAAACATGCTCGGCCAGTTTTTGCTAAATCAGCAATCTTAACTGGTGTTTCTCTTGAAAAATTAACATAAGAATTTAATAAAGCATATACAGTTGGTGGAAGATTGCAATTATTCAGCTTCATTAGATTCGCTCTCGCCGGAAACATCATCGGAAACATCTTCTTTATCCTTTCTCGAATCCGGCTCTCCATCATAATAATGAACCGAAATATTCGTTTTAAATTTTTCGTTAATTTTAGCAATAGCATTTTCTCTTGGCTGAAATCTCGAATAACGAGAAGCGATTGTACCGCCTTGGCTTGCAATCATTTCATCAGTAATAATGCGTTCTTTTTTCTGTTCTTGAATATTTGCAACGCCAATTAAACGATAAAATTCTGCCCATAATTTATCTAGATGATCATCAATCTTATCTGTTACATAAGGAGCTGGAGCTAATACAGAATTTAATTTCTGTAATGGAAGTGATTCGTAAGTGACGATATTTTCTTCCATACCATCAATATTATTGATAGCAGATTTAATTGATAATTCTTGATCCTTATTAGTTACCCATACACGAGGGGTGCGTTGTTGGATCATATTTATATCTTGTGTGCGAACACACAAAGCGATACGCTCCGCAATCTGACTAATATCTAGATATAGTGGATAACGACCGTTATTATCGTACATAATAACGAATTCATTCTTATTTAGAATGCGATGATAATTATTCGCCTTCGAAAATACTTCAATTTTCTTAGGACGGCCGTAAATATCTAGAGTAGTCAAAGAGCGATAAGGTAAAGCAATAACGCCAATAACTTCATCTTTAAACCAAGCAATAGATCCTTGACGAAGTAGCGTTTTATTAAGATATGAAACATCGATAAATTTATTTAAACCTTCGAATTCGAAAACATTTTCAGCTAAAGCTAAAAGCTGGCGAAAATACATATTATATGTTTTGTAATTCGCCAGCTGTGAATTTATTAACCTTGTTTTCATTATTTCATAATCCTTTAAGATAAGGCCGGCAACAACCGGCCTTATCATTAGTTTCTATTAAGATACAGTAATGCGAGCAATAGCACTCTTGGTTGGATCATAAACCGAAGTTGCCTTTACCCAAACACCACTTGTCATAACACCAGCAGTACCAGTAGATTCGGCAACTACACCAGTAGTTAGAGCAGAATCATCTACAGTTGGCTCACCATAACCATACCAGCCGGACTTTTCAACGAAGCTCAAACGATTAGCATTCGTAGAAGTACCAGTAGTAACAGTATAGTGTGGATCACTTGCGAATAGTGCGGCAATTGCAGTTGCCTGCTTTGCGGCTGTATCATCAGCTGCAGCTGCCTTATAGGTTACGCCTTCGATGGTCAATTCTTCGTCGGTTGCAAGAGCAGTAGAAATCGTAACATAATAAGTACCCTGCGTACCGGCAGAACCATGGCCATGAGTGGAAGGAATCGTAACTTTACCATTTAGATCAACAGTTGCCTTATTTGCTGCAGTAGATTCAGAATCCTGATCAATGCTCCAAGTAACTGCCTTGTTTGCGAAGCCAGTAGTCACAACACTTGCACCAAGCTGAACATCTTGGCCAGCTGCGGCGGTAGCAGTAGAAGGCGTTACACTAACGCTGGTAACAGATGGAGTAACATTCTTGGTAAATACAACAGCCTGTTTAAATGGCGAAGTGCTGATAACCTTCCATGCATGTAGATAATGATTGTTGCGAAGCGTTTCTGGATTGAAGAAGTTAGTTGCACGAACACCATTAGCAGTTTCAGCTTCAGCGTTAAATTCATAATTGTAATTCTGGAAGAATTCACGATCAACGATAACAGCTGGAATATTAGCGAGAGCTGCCAATTCTTCGTTGGTAAATGGTACATACTGACTACCGAGAACTTCTGCAAGGCGAGCAGTATCTTGATTGCCATAACCATCAATCAAAGCGAGCTGCGTTTTGAAATCTGCATCGTTGCGGAAGAAAGAAGTTGCGAGAACTTCAGTAGAAATCTCTGCTTCACTATCAGTATCCATGATCATAATCTGATCTGCAAAAGGAGTTGCGATACGAAGGCCCGCTGGGTTGTAATTTGGATTGCGGAATGTCATCTTATTAGAAATATTCTTCATTGCAGTTACACGCTGGCGAGGGCTTAAGCTATCGTAATTATCGATTTCAACGCTGGTAATCGTACCATCGAGAATGCGGTGGCAAAGCTGGTATTTATTAACAATATACTTATCGTACTTGTAACCTTCCCAGAGCGAGCCGACGATTTCTTCAATCAAACGCATCAAACCGCCTTCAGTATTGAATGCCATGGCCATCTGATCATCAGAAGTAGTAGTTTTATAGAACTTCTGGAAATTAAGCTCATGAAGATAGTTATAAACATTAGGAACAACATTCTGCAAGAAATGAGTTGCATTTTCAACATACTGATTGTAATCAAATACATCAGCAATATCTACTGCAATTTCACGAACAGATTGGCCGAAGTTAATCGTGCCACGCTCGGTAAATGTTTCCCAAGGATCTTCCCAGTAGTTGCGATCAATTACTGTAAGACCGATAACATTAATAGTATTAATAAATGCGTTCTTGAAACGCTCATTCGACATAATAAGTTTGCCGATTGGTGCAAGAGATTCGCCCTGTGCTGGCAAATCAATCTCTGAAGCTAGTTCCGGCGTAACATTGATGATATAACTCAACAATTCAGCATCGGAATTAGCACGAAGGACTTTATTCAAAGCCATGTTAAATCTCCTTAATATCAATTACTTCTTTTTCTTCAAGATCTTCTGATTTATCTTCATCGATCTTTTTAGTTTCTTCACTTACATCACCCATGAAACGCTGAATATATTTAGTTTTCAACGCTTCATTATCGGATTTTAAGCGTTCGATTTCGGCATCTTTAGCTTTAATTTCATCGCTATTATCTGCCGGCTCGATAGAATCGGAAACATCTTCTAGAAATGCGATTTTTTCTTCTGAATTTTCTTCGAACATACTAGAATATTTTTCGATTAATTCATCTTTCGATAATTTTGCCATTCGATATACTCCTTTCTAACATAAATATAACATATAGGCAAGAATTAGCATAATTATTTATCTTGAGCGGAATTTTCGAGCAAATAACACCCATGGAAATTTATGCTCACTTGTTGTTGGCGGTGTTGGCGGAGTAGTTCCCCAGCCATCATAACGGAAACCGCCTAAGAACGCAGTACCAAGAAATGCATTCATAATATTAAATGGCTTACCTTTTGTTGGATTTGCACCACTACCGAAGTTTTGGCTCAACAGAGATATATAATCTGTACCATTATAATCTTCATTAGCAAATCCGATATGCCCCGCTGTACCATACCAACCTGAATAAGTATTAAATACCAAAATATCACCCTTTTTAATATTTACTGCACCGCTAAATGCTGTAAAATGGCCTGATCCGTTTAATGCTCTAGCCTGTGTATAAGTCCAACATTCTTTTGCATAACCATGTCCACCAAAAGTAATACCAGTATAAAGATATTGGCCAATATCTGATTGTTCATACAATAAATCTACACCGTCCCAACATTGATAACCATAATAACCGTCCATGTCATAACCATGGCCATTAACAGCATTACGAAATTCATCATATGTTGCATGTGGTACATATGGTGCTGACATTAATAAACAAATCCATATTCTTTAAGTTTTGCATAAGTAATAGGGCCGGTATTACCATCTGGAGCAAGGCCTGTTCGTTTCTGAAATTCTTTAATCGATTTCCATAAATAATCACCATACACCGGCCCTAATGCCTTGGCTGAAGTATATGCTGGAAATTTTAAACGCATAAATCTAGCAAGTATTGCTACACGATCATCTTTATCATATCTTCCCCACCAACCTTTAGCAGGTAAGAATGATTTCGTAGTACCTTTTTTAACAATCTGAAATCCATTACACCATTCACCCCAACCGATAATATCAGCTGTTACTGGAGTGTAACGGCGGCCATCTGTATAATAAACACCTTTATCATATGCTACAACATGGCCATATTGTGAAGTAGATTTCACATATACCGGAACTGCACAATTTGTCGGAATATCATTTAATTTTGAATGAAATGTTCCTCTTGCAATATTTGAATTCATATCAGCTTTAGCCGATGCCGATGGATTAGCTGATGGAGTTGCATGGAATCCCTTTGCAACATTCAATAAGCACCAGCCTTTAGCTGTTCCCATATCCTTTGGATAAAATGGCTTTAACTGCTCAAAATTCATATTATTTATTTTCCTTCTTAATTACCTTTAATGCATCTTTTAATTTTTTCGGAATTTGAAGGCCTGCAACTGCAAGATTTTCTAAAATAGATAAACCTTCATTTGCTACAAAGTAATAAATAACAAGCGTTCTAATTCCGCCGTTATCTAAAGTTACACGATCAACCATCACCGCCAGCATAACAATTATTAATATACCGACTTTTTTCAAAATCCCCTTAAATCCAATTGACGAAGATAAAGTTTTAGAATTATATGCTTTAATCATTCCGCTTATATAATCTAAAATAATTGCAACTAACAAACATTGAAGTGCAACATCAAATCCGCCGAATAAATAGATAAAAGTGGTGGATATACTAGCTGTAATTGCTGATATGATCTTATCCATAACTTCAGTATAACACATAAAATAAGCGGTATATTTCAACCGCTTATTCTTATTATTTATTTAATTCTTCGAATGCTTTACGAATATCCAACATTTTCTTCTGGAATTCATCATTCGCTTGCATTAGACGCTTCATAAGAACCAATTTAGTTTTTACATCTTTTTGCTTCTGAAGCATATCATCTGGAAGCATTTCCAAGATAATATCAATGTCTAGAATAGTTAATGGGCTTTGCATTACTCTACTACCACTTTCTTATCTTCATCATCATAATCGATTTCGTATGTTTTCATCGCACCGTTCTTCGTTTCAGTTAGGCCAGCGAACTTGATCCAGACATGAGAACCAACTGGAACTTCTTCAAACTTGCCTTTAATATCACTTTGGCCGGTAACCTTCACTGCAGTACCATCTGCTTTTTCGATGATATAGATAACCATCTCGCCGTATTTTGTGTTGAATTGATCCTTATCAACGAAGTAACCTTCTAGAGAATCGCCTTCTTTTAGCTCACCCTTTTTATTCCAAGTATCAAGATCCGCATACTTGCCTGCTTTTGCTTCTGCTGTTTTTCGTGCCATATGAGTATTTTTCCTTTCTCTTTGGCTTAATTTATTATTACCGGCTACAATAGCCACTTTGCTGATCGAGCTTTGGAATTTTAGTTTTTCATATATTTTTGTTATCTAGATTATGTGGGTCTAAGGTCAAATATACTATTGATTAGAAGAAGTTAATTAAAGTGTGCATTTAATAGGAGGACTCTATTAACTTGATTATGCAAATATTTAAGAAATGTAAATTTATTCTAACGCCATCTATAAGCAAAGT
>JAFUBK010000159.1 GCA_017460245.1 Bacilli bacterium | reverse complement strand
GTAACTTTTAAGTCTATAAGACCATATAAATTACATTCAGTATTAAAAAGTAAAATGTCTCTTCTATTATTATTTTCTAACTTAACTTCGTGACCAACAAAAGTAAAACCAACGCCTAACTCTTTAAGGAAATCTTCTATATTTTCAAGTATTATCTGATGAAGTCTATACTCAGTAATTTCTTCATTTATATCATTAGTTTTAATAATAATTGGATTTTTAATTAAAGTATTAATTTTAGGTTCTTCAAGTTCTTCTTTGAATCCAATTCTTTCATATTCATTGGATTTAATTCGTTCTCTTAACTGCCTATATGAAAGATTTTGCTTTTCAGCAATGTAAATATAGTATTTTATTTCATCTATTGATTTTAAAGGTAACAACATTCTATAATGTGTCCATGTCAATTTGGTACGCACTGCGTGCCATTTTTTAAACCTTGTATAAAATGTTCTCATATTACGTAGATTTCTTTCTGTATATCCCTTTCCTAATTCTCTAGTTAACTTCGCAGAATACTCTTTAATAAGTTTATTTCCATATTTAGCTCTAGTTTCTCCTCCTTGAGCTTCAACAAGTAATCTACCAACTTCAAAATAACTATTTAAATCACTTTTATTTTTAGAATAATCTTTAATTCTTTTATATTCTTCGTTTTTAATTAATGTAGTTTTTATTTCATTATAGTAATTAATGTAAATCATCTCCTATATAAAACATACAACGCAAAAAAGGAAAATTCCTTGTAAAAAATTAAAAAAGTGTAAAACGATTGTAATTTATAAAAAAAATTAAATAAATTCAAAAAATATAAATGAAAACCATTTATTTTTTAAAAAAACTATGTTAAAATGAAGTAGAATAATATGTGTAAAAATACACCAAGGAGGATAATTATGGGTTTTATGAAAAAAATAATGGGTGAAGAAGAAGAAGTATTCTCATCAACAGAAGAATATTATGATATAAAAGCAGAAGAAGCTCTTGCTGATGGTAACGCTAAAATGATTCTTTTAGAACCACGCGCATATTCTGAAGCTCAGCAAATAGCTGACCACTTAAAAAAACGTAATACAGTAGTGGTTAACTTAAAAAGAGTAACACCAGAACAAGCAAAAAGAATTGTTGATTTTTTAAGTGGAACAATCTATGCTATAAACGGAAAAATCCAAAAAATAGGTGGCGGAATATTCTTATGTGCACCTAATAACATAAGCGTTCAAGGAGAAATAACTGGCGAAACAGATGGTAAAGGTATTCACGATAATAATGATATTAACATAGAATGGTAAAAAAGACTTTAAAAAAAATAAATTTTGTGCTAAAATATTTAGCACCTAGAAGAAGGCGAGATTATGGATAAATTTAATCGTACACTTCGAGGTTATGACCCAGATGAGGTAAATTCATTTTTAGATGAAGTAATCGCTAGGGTTGAAAAAATGGTCGGTGACATAGAAAATAAAGACAAAGAGATAAAAGAATTAAGGGCCAGACTTGAAGAAACGCAGTCGTTAAAAGACAAACTTAGCCAATATGAGCGTATGGAAGAGACTTTAAACAAGGCAATTTTAATGGCCCAAAAAACCTCTGACCAATTAAAACTTTCTGCTCATAGAGAAAGCGAACTTATGCTAGATGATGCTAAAAGAAATGCTAGTAGGATAGTCAATGAAGCTTTGCTTAGAGCTGAGAAAATCGAAAACGATGCAGCAACTTTAAAACGCAACGTAAATATCTTCAAACGTCGTTTAAAAGATATAATAGAATCACAATTAGAAGTAATTGAAGAAATTGATAAAATCGAAATGTAAAACATATGATAGAGACGGCATATTATAATTATTTTATAGAGAGTTTGCATTTGGTGGAAGCAAATAAATAAATAATATACAGATCACTCTTGATGTGTTTTTCTGAAACTAAGTAAGAAAAAACGGTAAAGCGCGTTATAGCTATCAAGTGTATATATTTAATATATAAATTAAGGTGGTACCGCGATTATTCTCGTCCTTATGTAGGATGAGTTTTTTTATTATAAGGAGATGATATAATGGAATATAAAGATACTTTATTAATGCCACAAACCGAATTTAAAATGAGAGGAAACCTACCAGAAAATGAAAGGTTGCAAAGAAAAGCATGGGAAGATATGGATTTGTATAATAAAATAAAAGAAAAAAACAAATCCGGCAAACCATTTGTTCTTCACGATGGTCCTCCATATGCCAACGGAAATATCCATATTGGTCATTCATTAAATAAAATTTTAAAAGATTTTGTTAATCGTTCAAAAATGATGGAAGGACGTTATGTTGAATACATTCCAGGTTGGGATACCCACGGTCTTCCAATAGAACAAAAAGTAACTGAAAGTGGAATAAATAGAAAAGAAATGAGCATTGCTGAATTTAGAAAACATTGTAAAGATTTTGCTTTAAAACAAGTAAATATTCAAAGAGAAGATTTCAAAAAGTTAAACGTAATTGGTGATTGGGATAATCCTTATATAACATTAAATCCCGAGTATGAAGCAAGGCAAATCGAAGTGTTTGCAAAAATGGCTAAAAAAGGTTTGATTTTCAAAGGATTAAAACCAGTTTATTGGTCACCATCATCAGAAACTGCTTTAGCCGAAGCTGAAATCGAATATAAAGATAGAAAAGATCCATCAATCTTCGTTCCATTTACTGTAGTAGAAGGTAGTGAATATGTATCAGAAGGTGATAAACTAGTAATCTGGACGACAACTCCATGGACCCTTCCAGGAAACTCAGGAGTATGTGCTGGAAAATTTGAATACGCAAAAGTAAAAATAAACGATAATAACTATATCGTCGCAGCAGAACTAGTAGAATCACTAATGAAAGAATTTGAAATTGAAGAGTATGAAATTGTAACCACATTTCCTGGTGAAAAACTGCAAGATGTAAAATACGCACATCCATTTATGGATAGAATAAGTCCTGTAGTTATCGCCGACCATGTAACATTAGACGCTGGTACTGGTTTAGTTCATACTGCTCCAGCATATGGCGTAGACGACTTCAATGCCGGACAAAAATACGGCTTAGAAATGATTAATGGTGTAGATGATCAGGGCGTTCTTAATGAAGAATCAGGAAGATTTCAAGGTTTGTTCTTTGAAGATGCTAACAAAGAAATAATTAAATGGTTAGACGAAAACGGATATTTATTAAAAGTAAAATACATCACTCACTCATATCCTCATGACTGGAGAACTAAAAAACCAATTATCTTCAGAGCTACAAAACAATGGTTCTGTAGTGTTGATAAAATAAGAGATGATATACTAAAAGAAATTGACGAAAATGTTAAATTTCATACAGAGTGGGGTAAAACCAGAATTTACAATATGATTAAAGATAGAGGAGACTGGTGTATTTCAAGACAAAGAGCATGGGGTGTACCAATTCCAATTTTCTATAATGAAGACGGATCAGAAATTTTAGACTATGATGTAATGATGCATATTGCCGACCTATTTAGACAATACGGTTCAAATGTTTGGTTTGAAAGAGAAGCCAAAGATTTACTTCCAGAAGGATATAAAAACAAACAAAGTCCTAATGGTAAATTCACCAAAGAAACAGATATTATGGATGTTTGGTTCGACTCAGGGACTTCATTTGCTGGAACGCTTTTAGAAAGAAATATGCCATATCCAGCTCATGTTTATTTGGAAGGTTCAGACCAATATCGTGGCTGGTTCAATTCATCACTAATTTGTAGTATGGCAGCTTACGAAAAAAGTCCATATAAAGAGCTAGTATCTGCCGGTTTTGTTCTAGATGGTAAAGGGTTCAAAATGAGCAAATCAAGTGGTAATGTCGTCTCTCCTATGGATATAGTAAACAAACAAGGTGCGGATATTTTAAGACTTTGGGTTGCTAGTGTCGACTTTACAGAAGACGTTAGATTTTCCGATGAGGCATTATCCCAGGTAAAAGAATCTTACCGTAAAATTAGAAATACTTATCGCTTTATGCTTGGAAATCTATTTGATTTTGATCCTGACAAAGATAAAGTACCTTATGACAAAATGCCATCATCAGATCAATATATCTTGAATACCCTAAATGAAGTAATTAAAAGCACAATAGAAAACTATGATAATTATAATTATGACGAAATTTACAAAATAATTAATAATTATTTGAATAATCTTTCAACATTCTATTTAGATTTTACAAAAGATATTCTTTACATAGAAAAACCAAATAGTTTGGAAAGAAGAAGTGTTCAAACAGCACTATATGAAATTTTATCTTCCTTAATTAAGCTAATGGCCCCAATTCTTCCGTACACATCAGAAGAAGTATATAAACTACTTCCAGGAACTAAAGAAGAAAGCATTCATTTAGAACTGTTCCCAGAAGTACAAGAATATAAAAACAAAGAAGAATTAATGGAAATGTGGAATTTATTTTTCAGCATTAAAAACGACGTTTATAAGGCTTTAGAAGAAGCAAGAGGCGAAAAAATAATTGGTAAATCATTAGAAGCCAAAGTATATCTAAAACTATTAGACGAAGACAAAGAAGCATTAAAAGAACTTTTGCCAAATTTAAAGCAACTTCTAATCGTATCCGATGTTGTTATAAGTGCTCAAGACTTAAAACAATATGATTATTGTGGCGTAGAAATAAAAAAATTCGAAGGCATAAGATGCGAAAGATGTTGGAATTACTTCGATGAAAATGACATGATAGATGATATATGTCCAAGATGCCACGATGCCATAAACTAGAGATAACCTCTAGTTTTTTCATCAAAAAGCGTCAAAAATATGATATCATATACTAGTTGCAAGAAAGAAGGAATAAAATGAGTCAAGAGCAAGAATTCGAGCACCTATTCATCCAATATCAAAAATATAATCAAGAAAAATATGAAAATAAAGATTGGCAAAAAGTAAATAAGTTAATTACCAATTTAACGCTAGATAAAACAGCTTTATCAAAATTACTAAAAAAACATAAAAATAAATATAAAGTAAAACTATATAAAAATAAAGAAAGTTCAAACTATACTCATATGTTTATAGGTAAAGAATTTTTTAGAATATCAATTACAGATATTTTTGGTGATGATTTTGAAATAAATCATAAACAAAGAAAAATGATTGACAAATTATCAGACAAATATGGAGGCATTTTAAGTTTATTAGCAGCCATCGGTGTTCCACTCGGAAGTATTTACATCATAAAAGATATCCTACCTTTAAATGATCCAGTAGTCACCGTTCAATCATTAGTATTTGATACAGCTCTAGCGTTAATCGGAATAATTGATTTCAAATTTTCCGGAAAATCAATTGAACGTTCACAAGGGCTAGATGAAGTTTTATTTCTTACGAAAGATATGTTAGAAATATATCAAGAAATAATTGATGAAAAATTATCATTGGCCCTTGAAGAAAAAGCAAGATTATCTGCAAAGTTAAAAGAAAAATCTCAAAAAAATTCATCTGAAAACCAAAAGCAAGAAAAGCAGTTGTTAGAAAAAATAAAAGTAGTAACTGACATCGATAATATGAAGACATTAGATGACATTATGATGGAATATATGGATTCAAATTATCAAACGGAAAATAATGAAGCAAAAACAAAAAAAATAAAAAATACGTAGCTAATAAAGGAGAATAATATGAATAAAATAGAAAGAACAGTAAATGAAATAAATCGTGAAATCGAAGATGAAAAAGATTTAAATAAGTCTAACAAAATTTTATGTGGAACCTGCTTAGTTATAGGCTCAACAGTTTTTGCCTATGCCATTTTTGAACAAAACACTATAAGTTCAATTATTCAATATGCAGCATCTGCCGCATGGTTAAGTGGTGCTGGAATCGCCTTTAACAAAGTATTAAAAAGACAACAAAGAATTAACGACATGCAAGAAGAAAAAGCTAAATTAGAAAAAGAAGCCAAAACAAAAAAATTAACTAGAGACCATCTCTAGTTTTTTAATTAATAATTTGTTTTTAAATAAATATATTTATAAAGAGGTGTATCATGTTAAATTTTATCAAAAAATTATTTAAAGACTTTTATATCTTTACCGCATCATATTCCAACAATGTTTTTCCAGAGCCCCTGACCAAAGAAGAAGAAGAACAGTATATTCAAAAAGCTAGATTAGGTGATGAAAAAGCCAGATCAAAACTTATTGAACATAACTTAAGATTAGTTGCTCATATCGTAAAAAAATACGATCATAGAGTTGAAGATTCTGATGATTTAATAAGTATTGGTACAATCGGACTTATTAAAGGTGTAGATTCTTATAGTGCCAAACACAAAACAAGACTAACAACATATTGTGCTAGATGTATAGAAAACGAAATACTAATGCATTTTCGAAGCGATAAAAAAAATAGTAAAAATGTAAGCATCGATGAAAGCATCGGTTTTGATAAAGAAGGAAACGCCATAACTTTATTAGATATTTTAAAAACACCAGACCCAGATTTTGCACTAGATATTCATAACAAAGACAATTTAAAATTATTAAAAGAATATTTTAAAGTACTAACTGAAAGAGAAAAAGAAATAATTATTAAAAGATATGGGCTAGACGGTACTGATGGGATCACACAAAAAGAAATAGCCAAAAAATTTGGTATTTCTAGAAGTTACGTATCACGTATAGAAAAAAGAGCCCTTACAAAAATATTAAGAGAATTTATCAAAAATAAAAAAATAGCTAAATAGCTATATAATTTAAGAGCCAAAATAACCAGCCAAACCCCATAAACAAAGTTATAAATCCTAAAATAGAGCAGTTAACAAATGACTCTTCAAAAGTTGTTTTATAAGTATCTGTAGCAGTCAAAGCATCTTCCTTAGCCAAGACTTTTTCTTTTTTTCCTTCAATTCTTTCAAGAGCACTTTGAAATTCATCATCATTAAAATTTAGAATTTTTTGAGTATTTGATAGGGGATCATTTTCAAAGTCCGTGTCGTTTAATTCTTCTAAAAAATCAAAACCATCTTCATCGCCAAATATTTTCTGAACATTTTCAGTGACAGTTTTAGTTTCGTTATCCATTTCGCTTTTACGTTTTACATCAGAAAAATTGTCAAAACCAAATTCAAGCTCATCTATCATACTCATCGTCTCCTATGTTAATTAAATTATACAATAAAATAAAATATTTTTCAATCAAAAATTTAATTTTTCTTTTAT
>JAFUBK010000158.1 GCA_017460245.1 Bacilli bacterium | reverse complement strand
TAAAAAAGCAGGGCCCTTACATGTCTTAACGTGTAAGAATTCTAGTATTTGGCATACATTACCATCAACAATTACTGTCATTCCATTTTTAATATCATTAATATTAATCATTAAGAAAACCTCCTACTATTTTTTCTCCTTGTGTAAAGTTGTTTTTCTACACTTAGGACAATATTTTTTTAATTCTAAACGTTCTGGAGTATTTCTTTTGTTTTTAGGAGTGCGGTAATTTTCTTCACTACAAACACTGCATACAAGAGTAACGTTATCTCTAACATCTCCTTTTTTAGCCATAGTTATCCCTCCTTTTTCACATGTATATCAACATTATATCAAATTATTGATAAATTTCAAAGTATTTTTGTGAAATTTTAAGCGCAATTCTCTTGTTAACGTTAGACTGATAAGTAGTTGCCCCATCATTTCTAGAAACGTCTGGCGAAATAATTGTAAACGTAACCTTCGGATTATCATAAGGAGCATATGCCACAAAAGTAGTAGAAATAGTTTCTTTATCAACTACTCCATCACCATCAGTATCAATGAAACTTTGACTTGTTCCTGTCTTACCAGCAGGTTTATAATCCATATTAATATAGCCAGCACCAGTTCCGTATTTAAGTACCGCCTCAAATCCCTGCTTAACTCTTGTCATATATTCATCTTTAGTCTCAACTTTATTAAGCTCAGAAATTTTAAACTCATCCACAGTAGTCCCTTTATTATAATTTCCTTTATACAAATGGAGTTGCATTCTCTTACCGCCATTTGCAATTGTTCCCACATATTGTGAAAGTTGAATTGGCGTATAAGTATCATATTGCCCAATTGCAAAATCAAGTAAATGACCAGACCCAGTTGAAGTTCCTTTATAACCTAAACTTTCCACAGGTAAATCTATACCTGTTTTTACCCCAAGGCCAAATTGTTCAAAAGTACTTCTATAAGTATCAAAAGCTTCTTTATCCACTGATAATGGTTGATTATATTTATAATTACCATGACCTACTTTAATTGCAGTATAAAATTGATAAGTATTTGAAGAATAAGCCAAAGCATTAATATCATTAAGTCTTCCCAAATATTTCCAAGAACATTTTTCCGGTGTAGCCGCTATTTTGACACAAGTATCAGTACGAACTTCACCAATTTTCAAAGCACCAGTATTATAGCCCACAATTTGACTAGCACCTTTAACGGCTGAACCTACTACCACTGGTGAAGTTAAAATACCCGGAGTATAATCATAAACTACTTGAGCTCCATCTTCGTTCCTAATTTGTTTTCCAGCCATCGCTAAAATTTCTCCAGTTTGTGGATTACTAATAACCGCAAAAGAACGATTATAAAATTCCGTGTTAGCTTCTTTTTTAGTAGCTAAAACCTCTTCGGTTAAAATTTCTTCCAAAGCTCTTTGAAGGTCAATATCAATCGTTAAAACAATATCAGTTCCACGAGATCCTTCTTCTAATAAAACATATGAGCCATCATCTAAAACTTGATATTTATTTTTAGTACCCTTTAAAATGTTTTCATATTGATACTCTAAATAACTTATACCAACTCTATCATTTAAAGAATAACCTTTT
>JAFUBK010000157.1 GCA_017460245.1 Bacilli bacterium | reverse complement strand
TCTAGTAAATTATCAATTGTATCTTTCAAACCAAAGGTTTTTGTATCCAATTGATTTAAGATGTTCTTTACTTCCTCTAATGAGGTGTGTGCATCACTGATTAGTTGGTATAAACCGTTGCTATAACTTTCCATGTTACTCCTCCTAGTATATTAATATCATAGCATAGACAAAGAAAAAACACAATTGTTTATTTACGAACAATCATGTGTTTGTTATCAGCACCCGTTCCAATATAAGTTACAGGAATACCGGTTACTTTTTCAATTCTTTTGACGTATGTTTTTGCTTTTTCTGGAAGTTTGTCGTATTCTGTTATATTTTCGGCATCGAAATTACCTTCAAATTCTTCATATATACATTCAACTTCGTCTTCATGACCGATTATTTTGTCATCATAGGTGGTTAATATAGCACCTTTATATTTATAGGCTGTACAAAGTTTTATTTTATCTAATTTTCCTACTGTGTCTAAATGATTTAAATTTAAATCAGTAATGCCATTAATTTGTGATACTCTTTTTAGGGAAACTAGGTCTAACCATCCACAGCGCCTTGGCCTTCCAGTAGTTGAACCAAATTCATGCCCTAAAGTTCTGATTAAATCACCTGTTTTGTTGTCTTGTTCGGTAATAAATGGTCCTTCTCCTACTTTTGAGGCATAAGCTTTTACAACACCAATTATTTTATTTATTCGTTGTAGTGATATGCCGCTACCGTTTAAAATACCACCAATGTTTGGATTTGACGAAGTTACCATTGGATAGTCTCCTAAATTGATGTCAAGCATAGCAGCTTGAGCGCCTTCAACAACAATGTGTTTGTCGGCATTATCTTGGAGATATGCGACAGTATCAACGATGTGTGGCTTTAATACAGCTTTTTGTATATTTAATTTTTCTAAAACTTCTTCGTAATTGATAGTTGGCATTTCGAATACTTTAAAAATTCTATTTTTATTTTCGATGTTTCGTTTTAATTTTTCTTCAAAATCATCTTCATATAAGTCTTTCATTCTAAAACCAATTCTGTTTATTTTGTCGGCATAAGCAGGACCGATACCTCTTCCGGTGGTGCCAACTTTTCCATTGCCTTTTAATTTTTCTTGCATTTGATCTTCAATTAAATGGTATGGCAAAATTACGTGAGCGCGAGTTGAAATTTTTAGCTTTGAAATATCTACTCCTAAATTTTCTAATTTTTTAATTTCTTCTACTAAAACATTTAAATCTAAGACGGTTCCATTACCAATTATTCCAATTGTATCTTGATTTATTATTCCTGTTGGTACTAGATGGAATACTAGTTTTTGCCCATCTATTTGAATTGTGTGACCAGCGTTGTTTCCTCCAGTACACCTTAAGGCAATATCTGCATCTTTTGATAAATATGTGGCCACTTTACCTTTGCCTTCATCGCCATATGCAAGTCCAATAATTACATCAGTATTTTTTTCCATTTTATTTTCCCCCCAACTACTATAATCTATCCTTAATAAGTCTAACATATTTTATTAATCTTTTCAATAAAAAAGCATAAGTTTAACTCATGCGAACAGTTCCATAATAAGACCGCATATAACACCGATAATATAAAGAAGACTGATAATCATTAAGTTTTCTTTTATGCTTTTATTTGTTTTAAATAAAACTAAGAGGCCTAGACCGCTATTTGTAAGAAGGCCTGCGATTGCTGGTCCAAGTGGTAAGACATTATTTAAATATAGTTCGGTTAGTATAACACTTGGTCCACAGTTTGGAATTAAACCAATTAAACTTGTTAAAAATGGAGCTAGAAAATTATTTTGTTTAAATATATTTTTTATAGTTTCTTCGCCAGTATAATAAAAAGCTGTATTTAGAATAAAAGTTATAATAAAAATAAATATTATAGTTTTTAATGTATGAATTAAACTTGATTTTAAAATATTGTTTTCACAGTGACAATGTTCTTCTTCACATATGTGATAGTTGTTTTTTTCTTGTTTTCTTAAGAAAAAGTCTATTATAAAGCCAAATATTATACCGATTATAAATTTTAAGAAAAGTAATTTTAATATTACATATAAACTTGCTCTTTCGGCTATTAAAATTGGAAGCATTTCATCACTTGTAGATAAATATACAGCAATTAAAGTACCTAATGAGACAATTCTTGTTACATATAAATTAGTAACGATAACAGAAAAACCACACTGAGGGAAGACGCCAAATATACTGCCCAATAATGGTCCAAATTTTTCTGATTTTTTTAAAGTGTTTTTGCTTTTATCAGTTACTTTATGTTCAAAAAGCTCAATTAATAAAAAGGCGATAAATAAAAAAGGTAAAACTTTTAAACTATCTATTATTGTGTCTAGAATTATATCGTACATAAGCTCCCTACTTTCTTAATTTTTTTAATATTTCTTTTTCTTCTTTTGATACTCTATATGAATCGCATATTTTACTTATAGCTTTATTTAAAGTAAATTTGTTTAGATTGTTATTATTTAAAAACTTAATAGTTTCTTTTTTACATTTTACATAACATACTTGAATAAGCCAGGCATTAGCCATCATTACATAGTACTTTGTGCTTTTTATCTTCTCACATATTTTAAGTATTTTATTTATGTTAGTACTATTTACATAATGGTTTAAGATTAGTGTAAGTGCGAATCTAATGTTAAATGGGTTATTTGAATTTAAATATTTATATGTGACCTCTATTGGCATTGTTTTAAATATTTTTAAATTACTTGCGGTAGAATCGTTTATGGCCCAGTTATTATTGTATGGTAAAAATTCGTCTATTAGTTTCTCTAAGTTTTTTTCACCAGTTTTAATATATCCTAAAATTAGACCATGAATAAAGCATTCTTCATAAGTTTTGTGCGTGTTTAATTTTATAAAACTTATATAATCTCTTTTGATGATGTCCTTAGCGATTTTTCTTAAGATTGGTACTCTCACCCCTATAACATTAATTTTATCGTTATTTAAGAGTTTTTTGTGAAAATTCTGGTATGTTTTATCTTGGTTTTCGTAAAGAGTTTTTAAAAAGATTTGATAATCTTTTTTAGTAAATGTTGTGGTCTTGGTTTTCAAATTCATTAAAGGCTTTTATTGTCTCTTTACGATCTAACTGAATTAATTGTAATTCTTTATTTGGGTTTTCAAAAACTTTGTATATGTAATTGTCACGAAAATTTAATTTTTCAGCGTCTTCTTTTGTATTTCCATAATAAATTGTTTTAATATTAGCCCATATACAAGCACTTAAACACATTGGACACGGATAACAAGTAGTGTATATTTCACAGCCTGTTAAATCGTGGGTGTTTAAAACTTTTGAGGCCTTTCTAATGGCATTTATTTCGGCGTGCGCGGTGGCATCTTGGTCTTTCAAAACGGTATTGTGAGCTTTAGCAATAATTTTACCGTCTTTAACAATGACTGCCCCAAAAGGTCCGCCATTTTTAAAATTTGTTTCTTGATTTATTAACACTTCTTTATTTGCTTCTTTCATATAAATATTCATATTATTCCTACTTTCCATGGGGGTGTGATTGCCTAAAGTTTTCTTTTAGTTTTTCGTTTGTGATATGGGTATAAATTTGCGTTGATGAAATATCTGAGTGACCTAATAATTCTTGTATACTTCTTAAATCAGCACCATGTTTTAAAAGATGTGTGGCAAAGGAATGCCTTAAGGTGTGCGGTGAAAAATTTGTTTTTATATTTTGCTTGATTGCTAACTTTTGCAGTATTTTAAAAAAAGCTTGTCTCGTCATTTTATCACCACGACTACTTAAAAATAAATAATTTGATGTTTTGTTTTTTAATAATGAATTGCGGTGATAAAGCAGATATTCTTTTAAGTATTTAGCAGCATAGCTACCTATTGGAATAATCCTTTCTTTACTTCCTTTACCAAAAATTCTAACAAGGTCATTATCTAAGTCAATATCACTTACATTTAAGGTAATTAGTTCGCTTACACGAAGTCCACTACTATACATAAGTTCTAACATTGCTTTGTTACGGTAGCTGTAATGATCTGTTAATTCGATATCTAAAAGTTTTTCTACTTCTTCTTCACTTAATACTTTTGGAAGAGCTTTGGAAATCTTGGGAGCTGTTATATTACTCATTGGATTGATGTTTATATATTTTTCTATTAAAAGAAATTTATAGAAACTTTTAAGAGTACTGATTGATCTCGAAACTGTTCGGGCACTTTTTTGCTT
>JAFUBK010000156.1 GCA_017460245.1 Bacilli bacterium | reverse complement strand
AAATTTTAATTAAAAAATACATAACTAAAACAATTAAATAAGCTTAAAATAAAGGAGTAGATATATGAAATACAAAAGAATATTATTAAAACTAAGCGGAGAAGCTTTAGCTGGTGACCAAAAACATGGAATTGACGATCAAATAATTGGTAATATTTGCGATAAAATAAAACAAATATCAGATATGGGGGTAGAGATATCTATAGTTGTTGGTGGTGGCAACTTTTGGCGCGGAATATATGGACATAAAATGGAAAAAAACACATCAGACTATATGGGAATGCTTGCAACTACTATGAACGCTCTAGCCTTGCAAGATGCCTTAGAAGCAAGAGGTTTAGATACTAGAGTTCAAACAGCAATAGAAATGCACCAAATCGCTGAACCATTTATAAGAAGAAAAGCTATAAGGCATTTGGAAAAAGGAAGAATAGTAATCTTTGGATGTGGTACTGGAGATACTCATTTTACTACAGATACAGCAGCAGCCTTAAGAGCTGCGGAAACCGAAGCCGAAGTAATTTTACTTGCCAAAACCATTGATGGCGTATATTCTGCCGATCCAAAAGAAAATCCAAATGCTATCAAATATGATGAAATTTCCTACTTAGACATTTTAAATCAAGATTTAAAAGTAATGGATTCTACCGCAACATCGTTATGTAAAGACAACAATATTCCCTTAATTGTATTTGGAATTGATAACGAAGAAAACATAATAAATATCATAAAAGGCGAAAAGGTCGGAACTTTAGTTAAATAAAACATCATAAAATTAAAATATGTGGTATAATATTATTGATTTAAAACAGGTGGTGGAATAATGAAAAGAGAAGTGTATCAAAAAGTAGTTAAGTTTCTAAGACGTAATCCCGGAACAATTGCATGGCGCATAAGCGCCCACTGCAAGATTGCCGAAAGATATCTAAATGATGACGAAGAAGTTTTATATGCTTTTGCAGCTCAAAAAGGCCCAAGTGCCTGGGATGTTTTCAGCACACACGTACTAGTAATAACTGATAAGCGCCTTGTAGTAGCGCAAAAAAGATTAATTTTTGGCCATTTTTACTACACAATTACACCAGATATGTTTAATGACTTTACGATTAAAATGGGATTAATTTGGGGAAGGGCTATAGTTGATACAATTAAGGAAACAGTGGTTCTTTCAAATTTATCCAAAGGAGCCTTAAAAGAAGTAGAAACTGTATTATCAAAGTATATGATGCAGAAAAAACGTGAACTTGAAAACGGGGTCAATGAAAACGACGTTGAAAAACTCAAACAAGAATTAACACAAATATCAAAAAAAGGAGAAAAATAAATTCTTCTTTTTTTTGTCAAAATCTTGCGCCATAAAGAACACAATGATATAATATAAACATATAATAAGGAGGTATTTTATGTTAAAAAAAGCACAAAGCCTACTTAACAATCAAAAGGTGATAACAACCATAATGATTGTAGTAGCCTTAATAATAGGAACAATAATATATATATCAAGAAATGGGGTTAGCGCAGCGACAGTATCACCAGTAAAACATAACCCTGCAACATCAACAATTTCCTCCACATATGCCTTTACACCAGATTTTTCATACGCATATAGTCATTATTCGTCAGCAATAACTTTAAGCGGGACTGACAGCACAAACAAAGTAGATACTTTTATCAACGAATTTCAACAAAACGGTTACTATAAAGGTGGATATAAATGTCGTTACTGGCTTTTAGATATATCTAACAATGGAGTAGTTAAAGGAAAAACTTCTGCTACTATCAAAAACGTTGGTGAAGACGCTGACGGAAACCAATTAGATATGAAAATCACTATTATGGACTGGGCATATTTACCAAATAGAGTAAATGGAAACCCGGCGGCAGTTGGTTTTTCAATATGTAAGCCAGTGTCATTTACAACCTCAAGCGGACAACAAGAAAGAAAAACATATGATTTAAACTTTGAAAGAGCCGGAATGGCCATGAGTGAAACGGTAAAAATTGAATATTTGCAAAATAATACAGCTGTTCAAGTTGGGGGTCATTATAGTATTTATGAAGTGGACAATGACAAAACAGATGATAATGGCAATGTTATTCTTTATGAATATTTAATTCCTGAAAGTGGATTTAGTGAATTTTGGACCACAACCAACACAAGTGTTGCTAGCGCATACACAAGTGGTGGATATAAAAGTGGAAAAGGTGATATGAGCAGCGATCCAGATCACACAATGACCTTACTATTTAATTCAAAAGCCCAAACAATAACCTATGGCCGTAAGTACGATACTTACACAACCGGAGGCTGTGAAACAAACGAAGGCGTTGCTGAAAAAAGATGTACTAGTGGTGCTAGTATGTCAGGGGCACGTACATCTTT
>JAFUBK010000155.1 GCA_017460245.1 Bacilli bacterium | reverse complement strand
CTACCCAAAATTCTATTCTTATTGGGTCTTCTGTGTTAATTGGAAAAATATCTAAGACAAAACATCTCACAGCTAGTTCTCAGGTAACATTTACTGTTGCCTGACGTTTATAAACTAGTTTAAATAATTGTTGGATTAGCTCTTCTTGATTATAATCTTTATTAGTCTTTAACGTAATATAGCTGTTTTTAAATTTTTCTTTTTTTTGAAGAAAGCTTAAATAACACATAAAATTGGTAATAATAATACTTTTTTCTTCTTTTAAAATATGATTTATGGTTTCTAAACGATTTATCTTAAATTCTGGCGATATTGCAATGGCTTCACTTGTCAAAAAATCATCCATTGGAAAAAACCATACTTTGTCAGTATGGGTACTTAATGATGTGTAATATTTGCTGGCAGTATGGAGATTTGAAGTTACGAGAACTATTGATTTGTTTTCTTGCATAAATCTTTTATAAATATATATGCATTTTAACTCGTCGGTAAGTCCTACAACTTCTTCTTCGTTACCGATTTCAAAAATATCGTCGAGAAAACTCATATTATCACCTCTTTGGGTTGTATTTGTTCATCAAATTGTCAAAATCCATTTTTAAATAATCATCTACTATATTTTTTGCTTGTTTGTTAATACTATTCATTTTTTCTAATTCTTGTCTTGGTACTGCTCCAATAACATATTCTATAGAATCTTTTTCTTTATTGTTACCAATACCTATTTTTAATCTTTTATATTCGGTAGTATGAAGATGTTTTTCGATATCTTTTAAACCATTGTGCCCACCGGAAGATCCTTTATATCTTAAACGATACGATCCTATTTCAGTATCTAAATCATCATAAATTATAAAGATATCATCTGTTTTTATTTTAAAAAAGTTTACGAAATCTATAATTACTTCTCCTGATAAATTCATATATTTTTGGGGTTTTAGTAATATTATCTTTTCACCGTTTTCATTAAAATCAGTATATAAACCGTTAAATTTTTCTTTGGTAAATGTTAAATTTTTGCTTTTGGCATATGTATCTATAAATCTAAACCCGGCGTTGTGTCTAGTGTTTTCATATTCTTTTCCTGGATTACCTAGTCCTACTATTAGTTTCATGTTATCACCTTCTTTATTTTATATGGTATTCTTTATAAACTTCACTTTTTGGAATATTTCTGTCTAACGCAACTTGTTTTATTGCTTCTTTAGAAGTTTTTCCTTCTTTTAAATATAAATTTATGTGAGCTAGAATATCTAAATCTTTGAAATTTTTTTCGGTTTTATTGCCTTCAACAACAACGACTATTTCACCTTTTATTTTTTTTGATTCTTTTATTAAATATTCAAGATCTCCCCTTATTACTTCTTCGTATTTTTTTGATATTTCCCTAACAATAGAACCTTTTCTGTTGCCAAAAATTTCTTTAATATTTTCGAGGGTTTTTGTTATTCTATGAGGTGCTTCATAAAATATTAATGTATATTTGTTTTCTTTTAAGTTTTCTAATTCTTTTTTTCTTTTGCTTTCTTTGCTATTTAAAAATCCATAAAAGGTAAAAGGCCCACTTCCTAAACCAGAGGTAACTAAAGCTGGTATTAGGGCGTTTGGACCTGGCAGGCAAATAACGTTATAGTTGTTTTTAATAGCCTCATTGACTAAAATATATCCTGGATCACTTATTACTGGAGTTCCTCTATCACTTACAACAGCAATGTTTTTTCCTTCTTTTAAATAATCTATTTCTTTTTGGCAATTGCCATTTTCGTTATAAAGGTGGCTTGAAATTAACTTTTTGTTTATATCAAAATGTTCTAGTAGTTGTTTTGTTACTCTTGTATCTTCGGCAAATATAACATCGACTTCTTTTAATGTTTTTATGGCTCTTAAGGTTATATCCTCCATATTACCTATTGGTGTAGGTACTATATATACTGATGGCGTATTATTATAACTTTGTTGGTTCATTTTTAGCCTCCTTTTATTTCATTAATCTTTTGATATGTTTTCTAATCATTTCACTACCTTTTTCTTCATTTGCACCAATGACTTCTATCGTATCTTCTAATTGTCTGTTTCCAGATAATGTTTGGTTAATTTCTATTGTTATTGATTTTCTTAAAGAGTCTGAGGCTCCTTTATATGTTTCAAATAAGTTAAAAGCATATAGAGAGGAAATAATATAAACTTTTTGGCCTATAGTATTATGACCATTATATTGGTTTAAGTAATTTTCTAAAATATTGTTTTTTAAACTTTGTAATCTATTTAAAATAGTAATATCTAAAAGCTGTCCACTTGTATCTATTTCATATGCAGCTAGCAGTTCCATATAAATGGTTAGAAGCTCTGCATGTAGATTGTTTCTTACAATTCCTTTATGCTTATCAATTAATGCATGAGTCATTTCATGAACAAGAGCAGTTGATCCCAAAATGTCATTTTGGTTAATTAATGTAATTCCTGTTGAAATAATAGGGACTTTTTTTATGAATTCAATGTCATCTAAATGAATGGCACAAACGTGCGCTGTTCCGTTTCGTGAATCATTTAATCTCCATCTTATTGGAAGATTGATTACATCTTTTTTTAAAGCTTTTCTTTTAATGAATTTTATAAATTCGTCATAATTTGATGTGTCTAATTCTCCATGGTTTAAAGCAAACTCATAAAGAATGCTTTCGTCGTTTGGTAAATACAAAACTCTTCTGTCAATTCCTTCGGTTTTGGAAACTAAAAATTTATTAGCATTTTCGCGAATTAGTTTAATCGGCAAAGCTGGTAAACCAAAATTATAAATTCTTGATTGCTTGCTTTTTAAAAATTCCATTAACAGTTTTTCATAAGCCTTTGTTTCAAAAAAAGCGCTTTCGTGTCCCGCATAACCATATAGCGCACTAGTAATTTCTATTTCGTGCTCTGCTTTTTCATTTTCAGATTTTATTTTTCTTTCATTATCAAAAAGCATTATAACAACTCCTTTTATTTGTTTGTTATAATAATTAAAAAGGAACACTTTGTCAAATATTATTTAAAATATTCTTTTATTTCTTCAGTATATGCACCTGATAATTCATGACTGATTAATGGATACATAACTTTT
>JAFUBK010000154.1 GCA_017460245.1 Bacilli bacterium | reverse complement strand
ATAACGAAGTATCAAATAACTTAGATTCAATATTTATGAAAATTTATAATCAAAATAAAGGAAGTAACAAATGAAAGAAAAACTATTGATATTTAAAAACGACAATATAAACTTAAACAAAACAATATATTTATTAATTTTAATAATGGTAATCAGTGGTGTGTTTGGTTTTATTTATGAAACCATTTTCTATAAAATAGATCTAGGTTATTTCGTAAAAAGAGGTTCATCATATGGCCCATGGATTCCTATCTATGCTTTAGGCGGCTTATTTATAACATTACTAACATATAAGCTTAAAAAAAATCCTTTCATAGTTTTTGTACTAAGCTCTATAATAACAGGATTGTTAGAATACATAACAGGTTATGTTTTTTATGAATTTAAAGGGATAAGGCTTTGGGATTACAATACAGAAATATGGAACTATGGTAATATAAATGGATATATTTGTCTTCGTTCAGTCTTATTTTTTGGAATTTCTAGTTTACTATTAATATATTTAATAATTCCACTACTAAAAAAACTAACTAAAAATATCAAAGAAAACACTTTACAAATAATTTCCATATCATTAGGCCTATTATTTCTAATAGATGTATTAGTATATGGCGTATTAAACTAAAAAAACATTTAGAAAAACTAAATGCTTTTTTATTCGGTTTTAACAGTAGGAATCAAATCATCTAGTGTATAATCAGAAGATGGCTCAGTTCCTTTAATATAATATAAAACCTTCGCCTTACTACCATCACTAGCAATCTTACCACTTACAGGATCAACAGCCACACCAACAACATTATTAGGCGTTTTATACCAGTTTTCTTTAGTACCATCTAAATACTTTTCCATAATATCAATCCAAGTGTTTTTTATGTTTGAACTATCTTTATTATCAACACTTTTATTATCATCGTATCCAGTCCAAAGACCAACAAGTACGTCAGGAGTATAACCAAATATCAAGTTGTCGGTATCCGTAGTCCCACTTTTAATCGCATATTTTCTGCTCATTTTAGGCGCAATACTATAACACGTAGGAGTATTATAATCAACAAACTCTTTAGATGAAGTAGTTGTTAAAAGTTCATTTAAAACATAAACCGTATTTTTATTTAAAATATTTTCCGGATTGGAATTATATTCATATAAAACATTTCCTTCTATATCTGTAACTTTATTAATAAAATGAGGTTTAACCTTATATCCTTCATTAGCAAGAGATGCATATCCCTGCATCATATTAATCATATTAATTTCTTCCGCGCCTAAAGCCAAAGAGGGAAGTTCACTAACACTATTCTTAATCCCAAGTCTTTTTATAATACTAGATAAATTATTATCGCCTAAAAACAAATGTGTCTTAACCGCATAAATATTATCAGAGTATGCGATTGCTGCCGCCATACTAATTGGCTTATTAGGATATTCATCATTATAATTTTTAGGAGTATAAGTTTTATTATTTTCGAAAGTAAAAGTTGTCTTTTCACTAGTAAAAGTAGTAGACGCTGTAAACCCATTTTCTAAAGCCGAATAATAAAGAAAAGGTTTAATAGTAGAACCGACTTGTCTAGTTGCTTTAGTTGCTCTATTGTACTGACTTTTATTATAATTTCGTCCGCCAGTAAGCGCCAAAATCTTACCACTTTTAGGATCCATAATTACCCCTGAAAGTTCAATTTCATCATTAGTAATATTATCATTTGATGCTTCTTCTAAAATCGACTGAGCCTTCATATCCAAATTAGTATAAATTTTAAGTCCTCCTGTATCCAAAAAAGAAGCCGGAATTGTATCAATCGAATCAAGTTCATCCATAACCGCATCTTGATAATATCTAATCATCATCAAATTTTCCTCTTTTTTAGAAGAATGATAATTAAGTGAAGTATTATAAGCGTTTTGTGCTTCGTCAAGCGAAATATATTTGTTATCCACCATCATTTGCAAAATAACTTTTTGCCTTTTTTTAGCTTTGTCAATATTAGTTAAAGGTGAATACCTGCTAGGGTTTTTAGGAATCCCGGCAAGCATCGAAGCCTCAGCTAAAGATAAATCATTCGCACTTTTACCAAAATAATACTGCGAAGCATTTTCAATTCCAAAAGTCCCACCATAATTAATAGAGTTTAAATAACCTTCCAAAATTTCATCCTTCGAATAATGACTTTCAAGCCTTATTGTAATCCAAGCTTCTTTTAATTTACGTTTCCAAGTCTTATCAAAATTTAAAAATAAATTTTTAGAATATTGCTGAGTAATCGTCGAAGCACCTTGATTAGTCTCACCTGATTTAATATTAACAAACAAAGCTTTAACAATTCTTAAGAAATCAAAACCTTGATGATTGTAAAAATTTTTATCCTCAGCTGCAATTGTTGCCTCAACCAAATAAGACGAAATATTGTCTAAACTAATCCAATCTTCACTAGCTGCATTATATAGATTTTCACTATTATCATATAAATAATAACCATTCGCGCCATCAATCGGCAGCCTAGGTGATATCATCGCATACAAATAAATACCCATATAAGACGCTATAAAAAAGAGAATAATGCATATAATAAAAAGTAGTTTTTTTCTTCTTCGCATATATTCACTTCCATTTCTAACATTATTATTAGAAAAAACAAAAAAATTATAAGTAAAAAAATAAATAAATATGCTATAATCTTCAAAGGAAGTGATAATGTGAGTAAAGTAAAAATCAAATGCACATTAAAATCAAAAGATACAACCCATACCTACGAAGGCAAAGGTGTGTTAAATAATAATACTATCATATATAACGACAGTGGCGTAAACACAAAAATTATTCTAAGCGACATCATTTGGTTAAAAAGAAAAAAAGATTATGAAATAACTTTAGGCTTTTCTAATAATAAAAGTGTCAAAGGTACATATATTATGAAAGAAGGAAAAATGATAACTGAAACAGATACAATCTTTCTAAAAAAAGAAAAAAATAGTATAAAAATCAAATATAATTTAAAGATAAATAAAGTGTTAGTTGACACATTTGAATTAAATTTTAAATTTACTATTGACAGCATATAAAAATATGTATAAAATGTTTTCAGAATTATTTAAGGAGGTAAAATAATGAAGCTTGCGAAAATGCCAAAAGAACAGCTAGAACTTTATTCATATATAGACTTAAGTAAAATGATTTTATTAGAAGAAAAAAAACCATTAAATACTCCAACAATGTTTAAGAAAATCTGCGATTTATTAAACTTAAGCGAAAATGCTTATGCCGAAAAAATTGGTGATTACTATACATCACTAACAACTGATAAAGATTTTGTTCTAATAGACGATGGTAAGTGGGATTTACGTGATCACCATCCTGTAAAAGTCGTATTAGATGAAGAAGAGATTGAAGAAGAATCATTAGAAGACGAAATCGAAGAGGAAGAAGTAATCGAAGAAGAAGAAACCAATGAAATTACAGAAGATGATTTAGATGATGATGACATCGACGAAGAAGATACTGGGGATTTAACAATAATTGATGAAGAAGAATTAGAAGACTAATTCTTTTTGTTTGATAAAACAAATAAAATATAGTATAATTTAAAAGGCCGGAGGGTGATTAAATATGATAGAAAGATTACAAGCCATAGAAGAAAGATATAATGAACTTACTGAAGAACTTACCAAACCAGAAGTTTTAAGCGATATAAAAAAAACTACTAGCTTATCGAAAGAACAAGCTTCATTAAAAGAAGCTTATGAAGCATATCAAACATATAAAAAAATCCAATTAGATCTAGAAGATGCTGAAGAATTAACTAAAGATAGCGAACTAATGCAGTTTGCTAAAGAAGAAATAGAAAGATTAACTAAAGAAAAAGAAAAGCTAGAATCGAATTTAGAAATAATTTTACTTCCAAAAGATCCAAATGACGAAAAAAATGTTATCGTTGAAATAAGGGGCGCTGCTGGTGGCGATGAAGCAAATATTTTTGCTGGTGACCTTTACAGAATGTATACAAAATATGCCGAAAAAGAAGGATGGAAGCTAGAAGTTATCTCTGAAGAACATTCAGATATGGGCGGATTTCCACTAGTACAGTTTATGGTAAAAGGTGAAAGTGTTTATTCAAAATTAAAATATGAATCTGGTGCACATAGAGTTCAAAGGGTACCAGTAACTGAAACTCAAGGTAGAGTGCACACTTCAACTGCCACGGTTTTAGTAATGCCAGAAGCTGAAGAAGTAGACGTAGAAATCAAGCCAGGTGATTTAAGAATCGATGTATATAGAAGTACTGGTGCTGGAGGACAATGCGTAAACACAACTGACAGTGCTGTTAGAATAACCCATATTCCATCAGGAATTGTTGTAACTTGCCAAAACGAAAGAAGTCAAATCCAAAACAAAGAAAAATGTATGCAAATGCTTAGAACTCGTCTTTATGAAGAAGAAATAAGAAAGCAAGAAGAAGAACTTGGTGAAGAAAGAAGAAACAAAATAGGCACTGGCGACAGATCAGAAAAAATAAGGACTTATAACTATCCTCAAAATAGAGTTACTGACCACAGAATAGGATTTACAACCAAAAACCTAGATAGAGTAATGGAAGGAAACTTAGAAGAAATTATCACCGCTTTAATTACCGAAGACCAAAACCGTAAATTAAGAGGTGAGTAATGACAGATATTGAATATTTACAAAAATATTTAGAAAAAGATAAATTAGAAGAAGGTTTGCAAAAGTTAAAACAAGGTCTTCCAGTTCAATATATTGTTGGAAATGTCAATTTCTATGGAAACACTATAAAAGTAAACCCTAATGTATTAATACCAAGATTTGAAACAGAACTATTAGTACAAAAAACAATAAATTATATAAATAAATATTTCCAAAATCCAAAAATCATTGACTTAGGAACTGGTAGTGGTGCTATCGCAATAACCCTAAAAAAAGAATTAAATTGCAAAGTTGACGCTGTAGATATTTCTGAAAAAGCCTTAGAAACCGCTAAAGAAAACGCTAAAATAAACAACACAAACATTAACTTTTTCAAAAGCGATATGTTAGAAAATGTAACTGAAAAATATGATGTTATAATAAGTAATCAACCATATATTGCATATGATGAAAACATTGAAGACATCGTAAAAAATAATGAACCAGCTATTGCGTTATTCGCTGAAAATGAAGGATTATAATTTTAAGAAAAAATATTATCTAATGCCCAAAACAATATTAATGAAAAAGCATTAATAGCCTTTGAAATTGGTAGATACCAAGAAAAAAAAATAACACAAATAGCAAAAAAATATTTTCCTGAATCTATAATATCTATAGAAAAAGATTTACCAGGTGAAAATAGATACATTTTCATATTTGTAAATATATTGTAAATTAAAGCTACTCAGAAATAGCTTTTTTTTTATAAAATTGCGAATTGTTACTAATTATGCTATAATTAACCTAGATAAGGAGGAGGAATTATGCCTCAAGAAATGAATTATGAAAATCAAATGGCAGAATTAGAAAGACGCGAAGCTGAAATAAACCAACGTTTAGCTCAAATAGCTAACGAAAGAACCGAAGCTAGAAACGTTACTGCCGAAACATATGGCGTGAATGCCACAGAAGTTGATCTAGGATCTAGTGAAGAAAGAACAAACTTGCAATCAGAACTTGAACAAATAAGACAACAAAAAAACACTCTTTTCGAAACCAGAAGACAAGAAAGAATTGAAGCCGATAAACAAAGAAGAGTAATGCGTGAAGCTGAAATTAATAGAAACGGACTGCTTCAACAAGCCTTTAAATTTTTTACATATGTAGATACAGCTACTTCGCAAGGCTATAAACTTGATGGTTTAACAGAAGATGAAGTTATAAATTTGTATAATGACTTTATGAACAAAGCAGAATATGAACAAATGCGTAATGAAACTATAGAAAAAATGAAAGCCGGCAACAGAGAAGTAATTATACCTAACTTAAAACAAGAAACTGAAAAAGAAGTTCAAGAAGACTATAATACGCAAATTGCAAATTTACGCAAAAAAGAAGAAGAAATACGTCAAAGATTAAAAGAAATTGGTGCTGAAAGAACAGATGCGAGAGACGCTATTGCCGCAACTTATGGTGTAAATGCTACAGAAGTTGATTTAGGTTCGAGTGAAGAAAGAGTAAAATTGCAAGAAGAATTAGATAAAGTTTTAAATTCAATTGCTTTGTTACAAGGCTCAAGAGCTATCGAATACACGAACGAAAGAAAAGAAAAAGCTGCCGAAAGACAAGCTGAAATTAATAAAAAAGACCAGCTAGACCAGGCATATAAGTTCTTTACATATTTAGATACAACCACAACTAAAGGATATGACGTGAGCAGTTTAACCGAAGATGAAGTTATAAATTTATATACTGACTATATGAACAAACCAGAATATGAACAAGTGCGTAACGAAACTATAGAAAAAATGAAAGCCGGCGATAGAGAAGTTGTAAAACCAAAACAACAAAACGACGAAAGCCAAGAAATGTTTGGACCGGTAGACCCTTATGCTGAGTATTTAGTAGAATATGCGGGCAAATTAAGATCTAATCCAAATTTAGAACAAGTAATAGCTGCAAACCCTGAATTAAACAACATAGTTGGAATAACAACCTTAGAGCAAGCCGAAGACTATATTAGTAAATATCCAGAGCAAGCCAAAGAAGGTAGAAAAAAATTCTATGAAAGAAACAATCCAGAAAAACAAAGTGAAAAACCAAAAGAAATGGATACAATTGATCCAGACAAACGAATTGTTCATGTCCCAAACCCATCAAAAGCTATTGTAAAAGTTTCTGAAGAACAACCTCCCGCAAGACTAAGGGATAGACTTAAAAATTGGATAAAGAACAATAAGAAAAAATTTATCGTTATAGCTTGTGCTGCTGCTGGTGCTATTGCTCTAACTGCTGCCCTTGCCAGTGTTGCTATGACCGGTGACGCGAGTGTTGCTCAGCAAGTAACAAGTGATCCGTCTTTTGTAAATAATATTGTTCAAACTGCCCAAGCTGGCATCCCTGTTGACAGTGTTGATCCAAGTAGTATGACTGCTGTAACTGATCTTGCAAACAGTACACCTTCTCAATTCGATCCAAGTATGTTAAGTGGTGCAGGACATCCTGTACACATTACAGCTAGTCAAGCTCAGGCAGGAGTCGACACGTTAACAACAACTCCTGATTATATTGTAAATGCTGCCGATATATATACTGCAGACGGTCAGTCAATTTCAACAGAAGGTATGAGTCAGCAGCAAGTTCTTGATACAATGCAAGAAACCGGTGGAAGTCTGAGAGAGTGGAACGGCGAAACCGGTATGGGACATCAGAGTGTAGATGAGGTAAGAGATATTCTTGAAGGAGGTCGCTCAAGATGATAAATGAAGAAAACATTACTTTAATTACTTTAGCCGATGGCACTAAGTGGTTGAAAATGGCCGAAACAGTTTACAACAATGAAACATATAAATATGTAATGGGTGTAACTGCAGATGGAGAAGATATTACTGAAGAAGTAAAAGTATTGTGTGAATATACTAAAGATGGTATAGATTATGTCGAATTTATTGAAGATCAAGAAATATTAAAAGTTGTAATTCCAATGCTAGTTCCAGAAGCAAAAGAATACCTTGACAATCCAGAAAAATTAAAAGAGTTAGTGTAAACTAGCTCTTTTCTATTGCTATAATTATAAACTTTTAGTATAATTGAAATAAGGTAGGGGGTACATCATGAGCAGTTTAGGTCGTGCAATAATAAACTATATGAATAAAATGGGGAAAAAATTAACTAAAGATCAGTTGCGTAGAAAACTTGGTATTTCTGGCGAAGAGGAAGTTAATTTTTTTAATGAAGAAATTGATGAATTAGAATGTAATGGTTATTTATACCAAGATGAAAAAGGTTTTTATCACACTATTGATGATAATATTTATTCGTGTGGAAAAATATCAATTTCCAAAAGAGGTAGTGGGTATGTTACCGTAATTGATGATAATGTCAAGACAAAATATATTGTCCAAAATGAAGATTTAAATGGGGCTCTTAACAACGATTTTGTTATGATTATTCCAACCGGAAATAGGCATTATGGAAGGAAAACTGCGAGAGTCGAAAAAATATTAAAGCGCGCTTCCATAAGTGAAATATATAAATATATAGGAAATGGTATTTTTGAAATATATGGAATAAACACTAATGTAAATTTTCAATTAGATACAAAAAAGTGCAGTAACTTAGTAGAAGGTACGCTAGTTATAGCTTCAGTTGGATCAAAAATTATTCACAATATAGATGGAAAATTATATTTTGATGGGGTTTTAAGTAAAATAGTTGGACACCAAGATGACCCAAAAAATCAAATAAAAGCAGTAGGATTAAAATATGGATTTGATAATGAATTTTCAGACAAAATAAATAAAATAGTTGCCAAACTTCCTACAACAGTAACAGAAAAAGAAAAAGAAGATCGCAGGGATTTAACCCAAGAATTAACTTTTACAATAGATGGTATAGATACCAAAGACATTGATGATGCCGTATCCATACAAAAAGTCAAAGATGGATATATTTTAAAAGTTAGTATTGCTGACGTCTCACATTTTGTAAAAAATAACACAATCTTAATAGAGGAAGCAATAAAAAGAGGTAACTCTGCATATCTAGCCGATTCAGTATTTCCTATGTTTCCACACATTATGTCAAACGGAATTTGTTCACTAAACCCAAATCAAGAACGTCTAGCAAAAACAGTTGAAATGTTTTTCGACAATGAAGGAAATTTATTATCCTCTAGTATTTATAAAAGTGTCATTAAATCAAAGAAAAAAATGAATTATGACGACGTAAATAAAATTTTTGATGGTAACAAAATAAAAGACTATGAAATTTTTGAAGAAAGTCTTAGACATATGCGTAAATTATCTAAATTAATAAGTCAAAAACGTAAAGAAAAAGGAAGCCTTGACTTTGATAGTAGAGAATTAAAAATAAAAACTGATAAATATGGTAACCCAATAGATATAAAAGAACGCCATCAAGGAGAAGCTGAAAAAATAATTGAAAATTTTATGATAGCCGCTAATATCGAAGTTACCCAGCACTTTGGTTATTTAGATTACCCATTTATTTATAGAGTTCATCCTTCACCAAATTCAAAAGACTTAAAAACCATATTAGAAGTTTTAAAAGAGCAAGATCTTGGTAACAGGAAATCAATAGAAAACGTTTTAAAAATAATTGAAAAAGGAAAAGATGTAAAACCATCACAACTACTACCAATACTAACAACTATAAGTAATGACTCTGAATATAGTGCTGTATCAAACGTTTTACTAAGAGTAATGAAAAAAGCCGAATATTCCAAAGTAAATATCGGACATTTTGGCCTTTCAGAAAATGATTATTCCCATTTTACTTCACCAATTAGAAGATGTGCCGATTTAATCAATCACATAATTATTGATTACATAATTGATTTAAACTATGCAAAAAGTGCTGAAGAGACAAAAGAAATATTAGAGAATATAAGTGATATAGAATCAAAACTTTCCAGTATCTGCGATCATATTTCCGAAAGAGAAAAAGCTGCCGATGATGCGGAGACTGAAATTGATCAGTTAAAACAAATTCAATTTGTTCAAAGAAACATTGAAGATTTTGAAGGACCGCTTATCGCAAGTATTAACTACATTAATCGCTATGGCCTTAAATTAATAGTTAACAATTTAATCGAAGCAAAAATAGATTTAACAGATTTAACAGAAAAAGGTTATGTTTATAAAAGTGAAAGCCATACTTTTGTTAACCAAAAGCAAAAGAAAAAATTAAAATTTGGCGATATTATATTTGTCTTTGATCCAGAAGTATTAGATGATGTAAAATTGATTTTATATCATAGCTTCGGCAAAACACCAGATGAACTGTTAGAAAAAAACTCATCTAGGGTGTATAAAAAAAGTTTTAGAAACGAAAAATAAAACTTTTTTATGTTATAATTAAATAAGGTGATAATATGCATGATAAATTAGAATATTTATTAAAACAAATTAATCTAAACAAAGAAGATTTTAGATATTTTCAAAATGGAAGATTAGATAAAATAATTTGTAATAAAGCTAAAGATAGCTATCTTTTCTGCATACACCTATCAAAACCACTACCACTTAAAATCTATCT
>JAFUBK010000153.1 GCA_017460245.1 Bacilli bacterium | reverse complement strand
GGATCGCAGTTACCTATGCAGACGGCCATTACAGCACGATTCAGGACTACATTGATGAAGTTATGTTCATCAATCATCTGGATTCGGATCTGATCAATGCGGACGAGTATTTGCTGGTTCCGTATTACGTAGGCTGATATACCAATTTACCCATAATCATCTTTTTTATATCTTATATTTAGCATTTTCATACTAATTTCATAAAAAACTAATTTATATATTTAGTAACTCCTTTTTCTTCGCATTAAATTCATCTTCTGTAATAACACCCATATGTAATAATCCCTTAAATTTTTTCAGCTCATCTGCTACAGAAATAGTAACATTACCTTGAAGAAAAAAAGATTGATCAAAAGATCAATCCTTTACTCTACTTCATTTAAGAAAAACAACGTTATAACGCCAGGTCCTGTATGTGCTCCGATTGCTGCACCAATTGTATTTACGATAAATACTTCACAGCCAAATCTTTCTGTAATTAATGCTTTTAATGCTTCAGCTGTTTCTAAATCGTCACCGTGAGTCATACCGATTGTTTGACCTTTAAGGTCTTTACCACGTTCTTCCATAATATCAACAATACGGCTTAATACTTTCTTTTTCCCTCGTACCTTTTCAAGTGGTACAAGTTTTCCTTCTTCCACGTTTAAGATCGGTTTAATGTTTAGTAAACCACCGATAAATCCTGCGACTTTACTTAAACGTCCACCTCTCACTAAGTACTGTAAGTCAGCTACAGTGAAGATATGTTCCATATGGCTCATTAGAAAATCAACACGCTTTAAAATATCTTCTTTTGATGCGCCGTCTTTTGCCATTTTAGCAGCTTCTAAAACGACAAGACCTTGACCAAGCGAAGCACATTTCGTATCAATAATTTCTAAATCTAAGTTAGCATATGTTTCTTTTACTTCCTCTTTAATGACAACTGATGATTGATATGTACCAGACAGTTCAGATGAAAAAGCTAAATATATACAAGGATTACCTTCTTTTGCATAAGAAACAAATTTTTCTTGGAACGTTTCAAGTGAAGGCAATGACGTTCTATAAACAGCGCCTTCTCTCATTTTTTGCAATAATGTAACTGACTCTAATGTTACTCCATCTAAATACTCTGTTTCTGCTTCATCATATACACGGAGTGGAATTAAATCAATATCATATGCTTGCAGCAATTCTACTGGTAAATCCGCCGCACTATCCGTAATGATTTTAACACCCATTTTTAAACCTCTATTCTGTTATAAATATAAAATAATAAAATAAAAATAGTACTTTTAAATTATATACGTAAAACTTAAATGAAGAAAGGAAAACACTGTATATTGTATGCACTATTCTTCAAAACTTGAACTGTTAATACAAATGATTCTATTTTAAACACCTTTTTCTTATTATTTTTCTAAAACACGAATAATTTTATAAGTATTTTGTATCATTATATTTTAATTCTTTATCTTAATATAATCTTTTCAAATTCATACTGTTTAAAATTGAAAAGCCAAATCCAATAAAGGAAATGGCTTTTACATTTTCATAAAATAACCAAACTTTATTTTCCATCAAATTGTTTGTTTACATTCATACTTTGGTGATGTTGAATATTAGTCCAGTTATGATAAATATTTATAGCCTGTACTATAATTAAAACAGTGAATATTCACCTGTAAGAATCACTAGATAAAAACAAGTTAAACATTTTATAAAATATTTAATTTTACTAGTAAAGCTAATAAAATTTGGAGAAGAATTTGAACATTTACTGATATGTCTGTATCCGTATTCGTAACTGTAACATTTCTAGAATTTCTAATAACAGTTTCTTGTTTATTAATTTGTTTAATAGATGATTTTTGAAACAATTCTTGTGCTACACGGTCAGCTTTTTCACTATCTGCTATAGAAATACTTATTATAACCACGATAGCTGCTTGTAATGCAGCTTGAATAGATAACGCAGCTTTTGTATCTGTAGTAGTAACTTCTACATCTGCTGAATCGACAATTGTAATTGATTCTTCAGAAATTTGGTAAGTTTTACTTTCTTGCGCAGCTGCTTCTGAAACGCTAGCATTTTTAAAAGATGGATGAGGATTTGAGTAATCTAATGCACTCCATTTTTTATTTTCATCTGAATGACATGTTTTGTCCATACGTTCACCCCCTTTCAATCTAAATAATTATTAACTTGTGATTGTATTTCAGAAACAATACTTTTAATTTGCTGCCTTTTTTCTGGCGATAAATTTTTTAGTTTTTCTTCATTTATCCCATGCCTATTAAAAATATCTGAGAGTAAAAGGTCTATAATTATATTCTTTTGATCCTTATCAAACTTAAAGGAAGAAAATTTGTTTAAATCATCCATTTACAATATTCACTCCAATCAATTTTCTATAAAAATTTCAAATAACTAAGAGCATTATATGTAATTTAATAAAAATTGCTTGGACAAGTAACTTAATCTTCTATTTTCCACTTCTTTTTACTAATAACTTCAAAAAGCTGGCTTCTAATAAGAAGTCAGCTTTCTTTCCTTCACTTCACATAAAT
>JAFUBK010000152.1 GCA_017460245.1 Bacilli bacterium | reverse complement strand
TTCTAGATATGAAAATGCTATTAAAGAAGTAGAAGATAGCAGTGATGTTTTAAAAGAAAATTGCATTGTTAGATATGCGGATGTTAATGTTAATAGTAAATGTACTAATTTTAAGGTAAATTATGAAGCTGCAATGAATTATTTCATTACTGATATTAAAGGTTATAATAAAACGGTTAAACAGTATAATCAGTGGGTTAGTGATAATAATTATGATTATGGAAAATTAAATGAAGGTAAATTAGTAGTATATAAAAAATATATTGATTTTGATAAAGATGGTGAATGTTTTGGAAAAGGGGAAGAAGTAAATGAGTAATGAAAATGTTATAGAAGCAAAACCTAAAAAGAAGAAAAAAAGAGTTATAAGATTATGGGTGTTTTTTGCTGCGTTTGTAATTATTTGCATCACTTCTTTTTTAACTTTGTTATATGGTCCTTGGCATTCTTTTAGAAACTGGCTTATTACAACGGCGATGACGACAATGAGTCATCAGTATTTGGCAACGTGGTTTTATGATGATAAAACTATTGAAGATGTTTTAAGTCAAAACTATGTTAAGGAAACTGGAGAAGATACTGATATAACGCAAGTTAGTTTTGTTGATTATACGACAGGTAGTGCGATGTTTTTAAATAAATATGAGAAAGAAGTTTTAACAAAAGATGAAGGTAATGATTTATATAAACTTATAAACATTAACGAAGATAAACAAAGAGGTTATTTGGTAGTAGTGTATGATCCTAGTAAGGTAAAAATTGCCACATCTAAAAGTTTGGGCAAGAGCGGGCAAATGCTAACTACTATAGCTAAAGATAATAATGCGGTTGTTGCGATGAATGCTAGTGGGTTTATTGATCCGAATTATATGAGTAATGGTGGTCGTCCACATGGTCCAGTTATTAAAGATGGAAAACTTGTTAGTAATGAAGTACGTGTAGGGATAACTGGAGGAATTATCGGTTTTGATAAAAATAATACTTTAATTCTAGGAAAGATGAGTGCTCAAGAAGCTTTGAACAAAGGTATTAGAGATGCTGTTGATTTTGGACCATTTTTGATTGTAAATGGTAAACCTTCATTTATTAAAGGTAATGGTGGCTGGGGTGAAGCTCCAAGGAGTGCAATTGGTCAAAGAAAAGATGGTATTGTGTTATTTTTAGTTATGGATGGTAGAGATTATGCTAATGGGATTGCTGGGTCTGATATGGTAAACATTACGGAATTTATGCTTCGTTATGGGGCTTATAATGCTGCTAACTTGGATGGAGGAACTTCTTCAGGATTGGTTATTAATAATGAACTGGTTAGTAAGCCGGTTAATGGTAACGGTCAGAAATCTACAAGAGCTATTCCAGATGCTTGGATTGTAACTGAATAAGTTTTAATTAATAGACATATATTTACAATGGAGAATAATTTTTATACAAAAGCTTTCGTAAAAAAACGAAAGTTTTGTTATAATAAGGTTAGAAAGAGGGTAAGGATATGTCTAGGAAAAAAAGA
>JAFUBK010000151.1 GCA_017460245.1 Bacilli bacterium | reverse complement strand
TATGAATAATTAATATTATTATATCACCAAATCCATTTATTAATACATCAATTGAGTTGTCAACTATTTCCCATACTAAATGATGTAATCCTCTTTTGTCGGTAGATCCAATATACATTCCAGGTCTTTTACGTACAGCTTCCAAGCCTTCTAATATTTTTATTGAGCTTTCATCATATTTTGCCATTATTTATCACCATATTTGATTTTATCAAAAAAAATGTTCTAAATCAAATGAATTTGTCAAAAAGCGTTAAAAAGCAAAAGAAAAAAAGCCTTTTTGGCTTTATTGTTTTTCAATTGATTTGAAATGGTAGTTACCTTTTTCTTTTTCAAAATGAATTTTATAAACTGGTAATTTATCACCGTAGTCTTCTAAAATATTATTAAAGTCATAGGCACTATCATCGATTTTTAGAAGTTCAACTTTTTTATCAAAATCGGAATAAATATAACGAGTATTGTCTTTGGTTATTGCGCCATTTTCATCTGTCTCGATTGTAAAATCGAAGTATTCGAAGGCTACTTTGATATACATATCTAAACTATTTCCTTCTTTATAAGCTTTTGTTATACGATAATCATAAGTGTTGTAACTTGCGCCTCCATAACCACAGGCAGGTGCGGTGGCAGTAAAAATGTCTTTACTTTTATCATATGTATATTCGCCACTGCAATCGAAGGCTTTTGTACTAACGTTTGTATATTCAACATCACCAAAAATGTCTTCGATAACAGCTTTAACTTTTGATGAAGGTATTACGGTAGTTCCTACATTTGTATCATTAGCACCCACTACACATTCATAGTTGTTTTCAATGCATGAAAGATATTCTTTGTAAAGTCCGATAGCGACTTTTAGTTCATCTGACATATCTTTTATATTAATAGAATCTTGTTTAAATAAATATCCATAATATTCTTCACTAGTCCAAGCTGATGATAACTGATTTAATTTATTAAAAAGGCTGGTTACTTCTTTTGAGGTAACATCTAAACTTTCCGTTTTTTGTTTTTCAGTTTTTACAGTTTTAATACAATCTTGTTTTTTATTATTATATAATTCATTATAAGCAATATAACTTGAAGTACATACTAATAGTAATATTAATATTATGATAGTTATGGTTTTTCCTTTACCCTGTTTTTTAGTGTTTAAATTTAAATTATACATACTTATCACCAATATTTATGATAACACCTATATTACCTTTCTTCAATTGTTTTTGATTTATACACTGTCAAGTAATGTATAGAAAAACCCACGTAACTGGGTTTAAGGTGTGACTAGGGTTAATGTTTTTACTTTCCATTTGTCATTTATTTTTACTAAGTTGAAGTCTTGAGGATTAGTTTTAGAGGTGTCGGTACAGGTGATGCTTGGGGTCGTTGAACCTGCAGATACGCAGCTAGTGGCGTATTTGGTAACAATTACTTGAAAATGTAGTTCTGTTTCACTTTTGCTTACTAAATTTAATTTAGCTTCTTTAAAGAAATAATTTTCAATTTTATCTTTTATAAGGTAATATTCACCATTTACTAAACCGATAAAGCCATTTTGAGATAAAATAATTTAGTTTATAAACTGTTCAGTAAAATTATTGGTAATTGAT
>JAFUBK010000150.1 GCA_017460245.1 Bacilli bacterium | reverse complement strand
TTTTTCATATAAAAATTCATATTTATCATCAAATAAAACCGTCGTAACTCTAACATTGTTGTCTCTTTGCGAATTAATATAACTATTATATCCTCCTATTGTATCAGCCTCCGATCCTGCCATCGAACCACTGCGGTCAAGTAAAAAAACCACATCCATAACTTCACTATTTTTTTCTAATGATTTCTTTTTCATCAATATCTCCCTCTTTCTGATATAATAATAGTATAAAAAGAAACAAAATAGGTCGCTTGAAAGGAGACAAATATGCAAGAAAAATTAAAACAGTACATTATTGACAATTTAGAAAAAGAGCCAAAAACAAAAAGATTCTTTGATAATTTTTTTAAAAAAAACATTTTATTTGAAACTGATGATGAAGAAAGCAATCTTTATAGTGCCGACGCATCATATGAAGAAACCCCACTATATCATCGCAAAGTATATGGTCTTGAAAAAAGAAAGGATATTAAAAACTATATCGAAGAAAACGAAGATAAATCAAGTTTTCAAAATCTTCTATTTAAGTACATTGACGAAAGAAATTTAAAAGATAGCGACGTTTATAACAAAGTTCACATTGATAGAAGATTATTTTCCAAAATAAGAAGTAATGATAATTATCATCCGAGCAAAGAAACCATTATTTTGCTAGGTTTATCACTACAATTATCAGAATAAGAAATTGAATTATTATTAGAAAGTGCCTCTTATTCGCTTCCCAAAAATAATTATTATGATTTAATAATAAGATTTTGTTTCAAAGAAAAAATTTATCAGTTAACAAAAGTAAACGATCTTTTAGAAATATATGGCTGCAAGCAGTTTTCTTACTAAGCACTTTTAGTTAAAAGAATACAAAGAAACTTATTGACATAGAATTAATAAAGAATTAAAATTAAATTAAAGGAGGAAATATGAGAAAGTATATCTGCGAATTTATTGGTACAGCAGTATTAGTTTTATTTGGCTGTGGTACTGCTGTTGTAACAGGTGGAAACTTAGTTGCTACCGCATTTGCTTTTGGATTAGCAATTGTAGCTGAAGCATATGTTATCGGAAATATTTCAGGGTGTCATGTCAATCCTGCAGTTTCACTAGCAATGCTTATTAGTAAAAAACTAAACGTAAAAGACTTCATAGGCTATGTAATTGCTCAAATTCTAGGTGCTATCTTAGGAATAGCTATTCTTTATGCAATTTTGGCATCAACTTCGATAGGAACAGATGCCTTAGGTGCAAATGGATATGGAACACTTTCTGCAACCAATATTACTCTAGTAGGTGCCTTACTTACTGAAGTAATATTAACATTTGTATTTGTTTATACAATTTTAGGTGTAACTTCTGATGAAAGTAAAGGAAATGTTGCTGGTTTAGTAATTGGACTTACCTTAATGTTCGTTCATTTAATCGGTATTAAATTAACCGGCACTTCAGTTAACCCTGCCAGAAGTATTGCTCCAGCTTTATTCCTTGGTGGTAAGGCTTTATCACAACTATGGGTATTTATCATTGCCCCACTAGTAGGTGGAGCTCTAGCAGCCATAGTTCATAAATTTTTAAACGTTACAAAAAACTAATAAATTCAAAAATGTAGGGAAAAACCTACATTTTTATTTTTTTAAAATATTGTGGATTTAATGTAATTAAACACAAAAGAACTGTGGATTTATCTAACTAAAAAACTTTTCTATTTTATAATATAATCATCAGCAGAAAGGGGATTTTGTAAAAACAAATTAAGGATGATAATATGAAAAAAGATTTATTTACAGGTTGTGGAACCGCAATTGCCACACCATTTACCAAAGATGAAGTAAACTTAGAAGAATTTAAAAAACTATTAGAATATCAAGTAGATAATAATGCTGATGCTATTATTGTTTGTGGAACCACAGGTGAAGCATCCACAATGACACTAGATGAAAAAATAGAAACAATCAAAACTGCCGTCGATACCGTAAACAAAAGAATACCAGTTATTACCGGAACTGGTAGTAACAATACAATAGAAGCTATTAAAATGTCCCAGTTAGCTGAAAAACTAGGTGTAGATGGTCTTTTGGTAGTAACCCCATATTATAACAAAACAACACAAAACGGTTTAATAGCGCACTATAAAGCCATTGCCGATGCCGTATCACTACCAATTATTATGTACAATGTCCCATCAAGAACCGGAGTTAATATTAATCCAGAAACATGCTTAGAATTATCAAAAATAGATAATATTGTTGCCATTAAAGAAGCAAGTGGTAATTTATCACAAGTTGCCAAAACAGCAAGTCTTTGTAGAAATGACTTAACAATTTATTCAGGTAATGACGATCAAATTCTTCCGGTTTTATCACTAGGTGGGAAAGGCGTAATTTCTGTTTTATCAAATATCGCACCAAAATATACCCACGATATGATTCAAAACTATTTTGATGGTAATATCGAAGAAGCTATAAAAATGCAATTAGATTCTATCGATTTAATAAACACATTATTTTCAGAAGTTAACCCTATACCAGTAAAATATGCCTTAAACGAAATGGGTTATGATTTTGGAATTCCACGATTACCACTTACAGAGTTATCAGAAGAAAACAAAATAAAAACCAAAAAAATTATGAAACATCATAATTTAATTTAAAAACGACTCAAGAGAGCCGTTTTTTTCTTTAATGGGGCGGCATATCGGATTCGAACCGATGCATGGTGGAACCACAATCCACTGTGTTAACCCCTTCACCAATGCCGCCATATAAGACAAAACTATTTTACCAATAATTGTGCATTTTTGCAAGTCCTTAACCAAAATTTACAAAAACTTTCTCAAACCCTACATTTAGGTAATAACCCATACCATCAAACACCTATTACATAACATATTATTAAAGGATGATAAAAATGAACAATTATTCAAATATGAATTATTATATGCCAAATATGCAAGATGAATTCGCCTATTTCAGAAATTTAAGTGGTTTAAACGATAAAAACAAAATCAATATGGTAAATTTTAAAAATCAAGTTCCAATAAATCAAGTAAACCAAATGGAAATTAATCAAAACAATTTTCAAACAGATTCAAAATTAATAAACAAACTAAAAACACAAGCTGGAGACAATATGAATTTTAATAAAAGTAGTTTCAATCAAACCTTAGACCCAAACAATTTATATAACGCCTATGAAGGTTTTATTCGCGGAAACATGTTCCCAGAATTATATAATGAATACAAAATATCAAAACCATTAAATATAGAACCAGTAAACGAACAAGCAAAATTACTAACATATATAGACGCATATTGTTTTGCGGCTCACGAATTAAACTTATATTTAGATAATAATCCAAATGATAGAACCGCAATTGAACTATTTAATGAATTTACAAATCAAAAAGAAAAATTCACAATTGAATATGAGCAAAAATATGGGCCTCTTTTTGTAGATGCCAGTAAAACTTATCCATGGGCTTGGAATGAATCCCCATGGCCTTGGGAAAATGTATAAAGGAGGAAATTAAAATGTGGAAATACGAAAAAAAATTACAATATCCCGTTAATATTAGAAAAAAAGATTTAAAACTAGCAAAATACATACTTACACAATATGGGGGCCCCGCTGGTGAGCTTGCTGCTGCATGGCAATACTTAAATCAAAGATATATAATGCCCGATGAAAGAGGTAAAGCCTTACTTACAGATATTGGAACAGAAGAACTAGCCCACGTCGAAATTATATCAACAATGCTTTATCAATTAATGCAAGGAGCTACCGTAGAAGAACTAAAAGCTGCAGGCTTAGCCGAACACTATGCACAATATGGAAAAGATTTATTTCCAGCAGATGCTTTTGGCAACCCATTTACTATGACTTATATCAAAGCATCAGGTGACTATATAGCTGATATCGAAAGTAATATGGGTGCCGAACAACGAGCAAGAGCAACATATGAACACCTAATGGATTTAACGAATGATCCAGATGTTCTAGGACCACTTTCATTTTTAAGGCAAAGAGAAATTATTCACTACCAACGATTTAAAGAATTGCGTAACTATTATTTAAAAAACAAAACAGCTAGTACAAAAGCCATTGATTGACACATCAATAGCTTTTTTTTACGTAAACAAAAGAGTAAACATCATAAAAAAAGACAAAACTAAAGTTTTGTCAAAATAAATAAATATATAAATTATATAGTTAAAAAAGTAATATTTATCTAAAATCATAAATTTTGTTTATAAGCTTGTTTTTTACGCTCATTAGCATTCAATATTTTTTTACGCATTCTATAATTTTCAGGTGTTACCTCTACAAGTTCATCTTCATTAATATAATCTAAACAAACTTCCAAGCTCATCTCACGAGGCCTTTTAAGAACCACTGTATGGTCTTTACCAGCAGAACGTGTATTAGTTAGATTTTTACCCTTAACAACATTAACTGCTAAATCATTCTCGTGATTGTTTTCCCCAACAATCATACCTTCATAAACTTCCGTACCAGGTTCGATAAACATCACCCCACGCTCCTCTAAAGACCCTAAAGAATAAGCTGTAGCCTTACCATTTTCCATAGAAACTAATACACCATTTTTACGTTGGCCAACAGGAGTAGAAACCATTGGAGCATACTCTTTAAAAGTGTGATTAATAATTCCATAACCTTTAGTAAGCGTCATAAATTCAGTCATAAACCCTATAAGACCACGTGATGGAATTGTATAATTTAAACGCACTTGATTTTCTTTGCTATCCATATTTTCCATAGTGCCACCACGAGTACCTAAAAGTTCAATAATATTACCAACAAATTCTTCTGGAACATCTACTTGAACATCTTCAAAAGGTTCACAAAGTACCCCATCGATTTCTTTAGTAATAATTTGTGGTTTAGAAACCTGAAGCTCATAACCCTCACGACGCATATTCTCAATTAAAATAGATAAATGAAGTTCACCTCTACCAGAAACAATCCAAGATTCAGAATCAAGTTGTTCAACTTTCAAAGAAACATCCCTTTCTGTTTCTTTAATAAGTCTTTCCTCAAGTTTTCTAGCTGTAATAAATTTTCCTTCTCTACCATTAAAAGGACTAGTATTAACACCAAAAGTCATCTGTAACGTAGGTTCATCAATACGAAGATGTGGTAAAGCATCTTCCTTACCAACTTCACAAATAGTTTCACCAACAGAAATGTCAGGAAGTCCAGCAATAGCCACAATATCTCCAGCAACTGCTTCCTTAAGTTCAATTTTTTGAAGTCCTAAATATCCAAATATTTTTTGAACTCTAAACTGTTTAATAGAGCCATCTAAACGCACACAAGATACCATACTATTTAAAGTGATTTTCCCTCGTTTAACAAGCCCAACACCAATTCGACCAACAAAATCATTATAGTCCAGTAACGCTGGTTGAAATTGCAAAGAACCTTCCAAATCAACATTTGGCTCAGGTATATGCTTAATAACCGTATCTAAAATAGGTTTCATAGTTTCTTCTTGACTGTTTAAATCAGGATCAAAACTACTAGTGCCAGCTAAAGCTGAAGCATAAATAACTGGAAATTCTAATTGTTCAATAGAAGCTCCAAGTTCAATAAATAAATCTAAAACTTCATCTACAACTTCTTTAGGTCTAGCAGAATCCTTATCAACTTTATTAACAACCACAATTGGTGTAACACCAGCTTCTAAAGCTTTTTTAAGAACAAATCTCGTTTGCGGCATTGTTCCTTCATAAGCATCAACAACAAGTAAAACACCATCAACCATATTCATAATACGTTCTACTTCACCACCAAAGTCTGCGTGACACGGAGTATCCATAATATTAATCCTATAACCATTATAATCAATTGCTGTT
>JAFUBK010000149.1 GCA_017460245.1 Bacilli bacterium | reverse complement strand
CAAAGTCTAAAAGAAACAATTTCGCTAAAAAAACAAGATATTATAAATAACGATTTTACTAAAGCATCAGACTATAAAAAAGAAGAATTCAAACTAATGAATGAAATTAATAACTTAGAACTAACACTTTACAAAAAAATTACCAAAAAAGTAACAAAAATGGATGTGGCAAATATTATACACAGTAAAACATCAATACCAATTTATGAATTATTACACGAAAAGAAAAACATCTTAAACCGCACCGAAACCATTTTAAAAAACAATTTAGTTGGTCAAAATAACGCCATCAAAGAAGTAACCAATATCGCCAAAAAAATAAAACTTGGGTTTAATGATAAATGTTATTCATTGCTGTTTGCTGGACCATCAGGAGTTGGTAAAACATTACTTGCTAAAACATTTGGTGAAAATTTAGTCGGATCAAATAACGTAATTAAATTAGATATGAGTGAATATAAAGAACCTCATAGTATTTCCAAAATAGTAGGTGCTCCTCCAGGATACATTGGTTACGACGATAATACAAATATTTTAGAAGAAATCAAAAACAAGCCATATTCCGTTTTGATTTTAGATGAAATCGAAAAAGCGCACAGCGACATCATTAATTTATTCTTACAAGTTTTAGATGAAGGAAAAATAAAAGATAGTAAGTCAAACACTGTAAGATTTGATAACGTCGTAATTATAATGACTTCAAATGTTGGCTTTCATGATATAAATGTTGGATTTAAAAAAGAAAACAAAATTAAAACCAAATTAAACAATCATTTTTCCATTCCTTTTATGAATAGGGTAGATAACGTTGTTATATTCAGTCCGTTAAACGAAATAGATATAACAAAAATAATAAACAACTGCATCAAAAAAACAAAAGAAAAATACAAAGGAAAAATAGATATCAAAATTTCCAAAAATATTTTAAAAGATATTATAAAAAAATCAAATTATGAACAGTATGGTGCGAGAAAGATAAGTAAGATAATTAAAGACAAGATAGAAACTCAAGTCATAGAGGCGCTTATAGAAAATAAAAATTCAGTTTACATTAAAGAAATACAAACAGTATAAATAATACTGTTTTTTTGATAAATGTATTTACAAAAATAATAAAAAATGATATATTTTAAATATAATAAGGAGGATTGGAAATGAAGAGTTTCAAAAAAATATTTATTGCATTTGCTTTCTTTTTTGCCTTTGGAGTAGCAAATGTAAATGCAGAAACAATAAGTGTTTCTAACGAAGAAAGCCTTAAAAGTTGTATAACAACAGATAAGGCAGAGTGTAAACTAACCGAAGATATTACATTAACAAGTTCAGCTGTAATTAACAACAAAGACATAGTTTTAAATTTAAACGGTAAAAATATAACTACAACAGGTTTAGCGTTTCACGTTGCCAATCCAAAAGGTAAACTAACCATAAAAGGTGACGGAAATATTACCGCAGATAGTTATGCAATTTTTGCTTACCACGAAGCAAATGTAGTTTTAGAAAGTGGAAACCTAAAAAGTACTAAAGATACTGCAGTTGCATTAGGTTATACTACTGGAAAAACTTCCGCAACATTTACAATGAATGGTGGTACTATTGAAGCCCAAGAAGTAGGGGTGTTAGCTTTAGTAGACTCAGTATTTACAATGAATGGCGGTACTATTACTACAAAAGATAACTTTGCAGTTGGTGGTAATGGTTCAGCATCATACGTTAAAGAAAAAGGTATTACCGTAACAATTAACGGTGGAACCTTAAATGGAAACATAACTTCAGATGGATATGCTTCATGCGGAATTTATTTTCCACAAGTTGGAGTGTTAAACATCAAAGGTGGAACTATCAATTCAAGTAAAGGCGCCGGAATTGTTATGCGTGGTGGAAAACTAAACGTAACCGGAGGAACCATCAATGCTAAAGGAGATTCAAGTTTCGTAGGAAAAGTTGGAGACTCTAGAGTAGTCATTCCAGTAAGTGCGATCGTCGTTGATAAAGAAGCTAAATATTCTGATTACAAAAATATGGAAACAAAAATATCAGGTAAAGCTACAATTAACGGCGAAAAAGAAGCAATTACATTCTTAGCAGCTGATGATGATACTGATGCTAATGCAGTACTATCAAATGGTACATACAACAAAATAGTTGCTGAAAGCTATCTTGCTAGTGGAAAAGCGCTATACAAAATAAATGATAATAAATATGTTGTAGATGACAAAGCAACAATCAAAGCAGATTCAAAAATAATAGTTGCCAAAGGAACTGAAAAATCAGATACAATCAGTATAACTGGAGCAGATTATACAAGTGCAGTTATCCAAGACACAAACATTGCTACATTAAATAATCATAAAGTAAAAGGTATACAAGTAGGCGAAACCACAATTACTGCCTCTACAAACGACGTTTATTCAAACGAAAAAACTACTATCGACGTATTAGTATACGAATTAGAAACGGACAAAACTACCGAGAATAATGAAAATGAAATTTCCAAAGTAATAGAAAATGTTTTATCGGGTAAAGAAGTTAAAGGTATTAACGAAGAAACCGCAGAAGCAATTAAGGAAGCAGTTGAACGTGGTGATACAATAACCACTGAAGTAGAAACTAATCTTATATCTGAAAGCAATATTGATTCTGAAAATAAAAAATTATTTGATAAAACATTAAACTCTGATGAAAACATTGTTGGTTATTTTGATATTAAATTTTTATTAAAAGTGGATGGCGATGAAATAGGCAACGTTACCGAATTATCAAAACCAGTAACCATTACATTAGATTTGCCAAGTGATCTTAAAGAAGTAGCTAAAGGTTATACAAGAAATTTCTATGTATTACGTATCCATAATGGAAAAGTAGATAGATTATCAGCTACAGTAAAAGATAACAAAATAATTTTTGAAACAGATAAATTTTCAAATTATGCCATCACATATGAAGATGTAAAAGCAAATACAAATAGTATTTTAAATCCAAAAACTGGTGACAATGTATTATTCTTTGTATTTACGTTAATGCTTTCATCAGGTGGATTAATATTAGCAATTAAAAAACTAGAAACAAAATAAAGCTAGCCACAGGTATTTATCTGTGGCTTTTTCAAATTTTTATCTCACATTTTATTTATATTCAGATTTCACATCATAAATTTGTGGTTTTTATTTACTTAATTATGTAAATATAATAAAAATATTATATTATAGACAAAGATAAGAGGAACTATCTTCGTAACCTATAGTAAACGAGGTGATTAGCAAAATATGATCAGTTTTGTAAAAAAATTAAAGACAAAAATCAAACCAACAAATTTAATTGCCATTACATTTGTGTTAGGAATGTATCTTATATCATTAGCGTATGCAGCATATTACATCAAATTGGTGTGTGGGATTTGATAGCACAAAAACAACAGCTTATACAGCAACAGCCGGAATAGCAGGAGGAACTGTTCCAACAGGGTCAATGACTTATTCTGGTAGTACATGCCAAACAAGTTATAAAACAAATGCATCTTTATCAGCAACATTTTTACAACCGGGAGATAAGATAGTATATACTCTAACCATAGCAAATAAAGGATCACTTGATGCAACAATAGATAGTATAACGGTAGATAATGTGGTAAAAACAAGCAATTTTACAACAACAAAGGGTAATATTAAATTTACAGTAACAATGCCAGCAAGCAATAGCCTAGCAGCAAGTACCGGAACAACAACCATGACCGTAACAGCAGAGTTTCAAAATACAACAAATTTAAGTAGTTATACAACAAGTGAGAGTCAAAGTATAAATATAGGTATAAGTGCATCACAAAATAGTGGAGGCTCCGGCGGAGGAGAAACTGGTTTTACAGGAACACTATATAGCGTATCTACAGATACCATTTCTGTTGGAGATTCTGTAACTATGACTGGCTTGTGGTGTGCAGTGACATATTTTAAAGGAGAAATAGAAAATAATAGCTGTGAAGAAAATGATATTTTTTCTTCGCAAGAAGAATGTAATAGTGAGATAGAAAACTGGGGTACCCCTCCAGAAGGGTATACTACTGTTTGCAAACCGGGAGAAGAAACAGTCAATTATATATATTATGATGAAATACCACCCGATGTATATTTAAAACATAATGTAGTAAATGGAATAATTCAAAGCACAGAAGCATGTTTAAATGGCAACATTTCAATCTGTTTAAAACCTAATGAATATAGTACAAGTCAAAACAATTTAAATACAGCCTTTGGTTCTAGTAAGTGTTCATTATATAATGATGCTTATATTTGTGGTGCTGGACAATACTATGCACGAGCTTATACTGGAGGTAAAGTTAATACACAAAACGGTGGTTGTCATCAAACAATATGCGAAGTTGATACCAATGGGGATGCACATTGTTACACCGAACAAGGTTTGTGTTAGATTAAATAATAATATTGAGGATAAATATAAACATTTATTATAATTATACATAACAGATAAATTAATATATTTTGAAATGATTATTCAAGAAAATCCCAAACTAAAAAGGTATAGTTTTAAATTATACCTTTTTTATGCATCAATAAAGAAAGTTTTATACCAAGTAAGATAAGCATAAACAGTCCATATCTTACGGCAGTGATTCTTTTTACCAGAATAATGTTCATCCAACATCTTATTAAGTTTTTTAACATTAAAAAACTCAGAAGCAAAATCACTATTAAATAACTCTTTAGCTAAATTATAATATTTTTCCTCTCTAAACCATTTAATAATAGGAACAGGAAAACCCTTCTTAGGCCTTTTATACCACTCTTCAGGAATTCTGGAAGATGCAGCTTTCCTTAAAATATATTTAGTTGTATTATGAGATAATTTATAATCAGTAGGGATAGTAGATGCTAAAGCAAACACTTCCTTATCTAATATTGGAACTCTAAGTTCAAGTGAATTAGCCATACTCATTTTATCAGCTTTTAATAATATATCATTAGGAAGCCAAAAATGCATATCAAGGTACTGCATCTTAGTTAAATCATCCTTATTCTTAACCTCGTCATAATAAGGCTTAGTAATATCTTGAAATCTAACATCACTTTTATACGTATCAGATAACATATCGTTAGCTTCTT
>JAFUBK010000017.1 GCA_017460245.1 Bacilli bacterium | reverse complement strand
TTAACATCATAATTTTTTTTAGTCTTAGGATCAACCAGGCTTATTGATAAATATCCCTCTGTTTGCAAATAACTCAAAGTTTTTGTATCTGTTATATCACCTGTAGGAAGTTCTGATAGATGTTCTGCATAATAATCTTTAGCGGCCTTTATAATCTGTTTTTCCTGTACTTCCACTAAATTATTTTGTGACTTTTGAAGTGAACCATTAACAGCAGGAGCTACTATAACTGCCAAAACTCCTAAAAGCGCAATTACCGCCAAAAGTTCTACCAAAGTAAATCCCTTTTTCATATCATCACCTACCTTAAATTATAAATAATTTAAATATACTAGTCAAGCAAAAAAGCTATATTAAAATAGCTTTTACTTTGTCTTAATATCATCGTTATAATCAGGAAACCCATCCTTATAATCATTATCCACATTATCAAAACCGTCTAACTTTGAAGATATAACATCTTTATCATCAAAAAGATCTGAACTAAATTTAACCGCTTCATTTTTCTTTAATTTATCATCATATATATAAGTATCATTTATTTTCTCATTTTTATACTCAAATAAAGGTGATTCAATTTCAATAAAATCTTCTCCAAGAACAACACTTGGATACTTTTGCATATATTCCTTTTCTAAAAAGTCTAATTGCTGTCTAGATACCAAATAATATTCTCCAAACTCAACATATTCCTCTGGAATTTTAGGACCTACATTTTCATAACGAACTTTACCGTTTTCATAAATCTCCATTGGAATTTTTTCTCCAAGTAACGCTGAAAGTGTAAATTTATCTAAAAATAAATTATCTCTATCATCTACATACACTAAAACCGCTCTAAACTCTCGATTATCAGGTATAGCTTGCTTTTCCATACAGTGCCCTCCTACTTTTCTACTTCTTCTAAATCAGAAAATTCTTCCAAAGAACCATCTTCTGCCACAATTTTATTTACTTTTTCTTCAATTTGTTTCAATTCTTCATCACATTCTTTTACAAGCTTCATAGCTTCCGTATATTTGTTTATCGAATCATCCAAATCACATTCTCCATTTTCTAAAGTATTTATAATTTCTTCTAATTCTTTTACCTTATCTTCAAATTTTTTAGCCATGTTTTACCTCCTTTGTTTTTATAACTTTCGCATCAATAACACCATCAAATACTTTAATAGAAATATCTTCCTTAACATCCTTTATACTTTTAACAACTTTAGCATTACAATAAGTAATTGTATATCCTCTTTGTAAAACTTTAAGGGGATTTAATAACTCCAATTTTTCAATAATCGTATTAATCAAAATAGTTTGATTCTTATACAAATTTTTAGGGTTGGCAAGAATATAGTTCTTTTTAATATTTTCAAGTTTTTCTTTATTTTTTTCAAGTCTCAGAAACATAAGTTCATTTAATCTATTATTAATCAAATCAAGATTCTGTTTTTTATTTTCATACATTATCAAAGGATTTTTAATAACAAATGAATTCTTAATAGAATCTAAGTATAACTTTTGATAATTAACTTTTTTTAAAATTGACTCTTTTAATCTAATACTAAGTTGCATAATAGAATTTTTAATATCAATCATATTAGGAACCGCAAGTTCGGCAGCCGCCGTCGGTGTAGGCGCTCTTAAATCAGCTACAAAATCACTTATTGTAAAATCAACCTCATGACCTACCGCACTTATTATAGGTATTGGACATTCATAAATAGCTCTTGCCACTATTTCTTCATTAAACGGCCACAAATCCTCTATAGAGCCACCACCACGGCCAACAATTAAAACATCTAAATCATAATCTTCGGCCCTTTTTATATTAGAAACTATACTATCTTTCGCATTATCACCTTGAACTAACGTAGGAAACAAAATAGTCTCACAAATAGGAAAACGCCTTCTAATAGTTGTAATAATATCTCTTACCGCAGCGCCTGTAGGAGCTGTCACAATACCTACCCTTTTGGGAACCTTAGGAATTAATTTTTTATGGTCTTTATCAAACAAACCTTCAGTTGATAATTGCTTTTTCAATTTCTCAAAAGCCACATATAAATTTCCAACCCCATCTTCAAGCATTTGATCAACATATATTTGATAATTACCAGTAGGCTCATAAACGCTTATTCTTCCGGCAACTAACACTTTAGAACCATCAGTAGGTTTAAAATCAATTTTAGACGCATTAGCCCTA
>JAFUBK010000148.1 GCA_017460245.1 Bacilli bacterium | reverse complement strand
GGCGTATAAAAAGCCACAATATCCCTCCGCCCGCTGCTGTTCAATATCACTTAATTTTTTTCTCACTGTCAAAAGAGGAGGAAGCCATCTTTTCAACATCTTCGATAAGAAATAAATTAGCTTTTGCTGAAAGAAATGCCGTATCTAAATCACGATAATATCCATATTTTGCATTAACTAAATTATAAAAATCTATCATTGTTTTATTTTTTATCTCCTCTGATACATCCCAACTATTAATTTCCGATAATCTTTGAAAACAAACCGCCTCCTGTAATAAAGGAATCACCTCGCGAAACACTTCTTCCTTACCATTTATTTTAGCTTGATTTTCAATTTCGTCAGCAACTCTAAAAATGTCACCTAAAGGGGCATCGCTTCTATAACCCTTAGCTGAAACCCCACTTTCAATATCACGCCTATACAAATACAGTTTTTGCTGAACTCGAACAAAACTATCAGATTTCATCATTAATGAATAAGTAAAAGCCACATCTTCCCAAACACAATTTTCAAGAAAACGATAATCACCCAAAAAATCTCTTCGAATAATTTTATTACAACAAGAAGGGCTCGTCCAATAAACTTCTAAAGGATTTTTAGCCAAATCAATTACCCTACCTTTTTCTATTGTCGTATACTTATTATTAATTTTTTGTTCAATTTCTTTTTCACTAATACCAATATCTACTTCAACCATATCAGGAAAGCCATTATCCAAAGCCGCTTTATACATAGCCTCATACATAGTAGGTAAAGCCGCATCATCCGCATCCAAAAAGCCAATATATTCACCAGTTGCCTTAGTTATTCCAAAATTACGAGTCGCACCCTGACCAATATTTTGCATATTACAATACACTTTAAATTGTGGATATTTTGCCGCATATTCTTTTAAAATATCAAAAGAACTATCAACTGAAGCATCATCAATTAAAATAATTTCAATATCATCTAAAGATTGATTTACCAAAGTATCTAAACATGTTTTCAAATGTTCTTCCTCATTATAAACTGGCACAATTATACTTATCTTAGGCATATCATCATCTCTTTCTACCATAATTATAACATTTCTAGTTTTTTATGTAAAACAAAAAGAGCTTTATAAGCTCTATTTATCGATATCTACAAGTTCATATTCTCTAAAGCCCAAACCAATTTCTTCAGCATATTCTGTAATATGTCGTCCAACTTGTCTATCAATTCTTTCCTGTAATAAATGTGCTCCTTCATCAGAACTATTCCAAATCATATCAATAAAAGCTTGATCATTAGCCACAGGATCTAATGACGCAATAATACCCATATCTTTCATAACTGGATCCGTTTGTTTAGCATCGCAATCACAGTCCACACTCAAGAAATTCATTACCGTGATATATAAAATTGGTTTTTTATTTTCCTTAAAGTAATCAGCTACAGCTTTGGCTGCTTCAGCCCTAGATTCAATAAAATCTTTTTGTTCATACTTAACACCCCAAGATTTATCAGCATCATCAGTCTGTCCACAAGAATGAATATATGCTTTTCCACTTCTTGAAGCCACACCAATAGATTGGTTTTTAAGATTTGCTCCAAAACCACCCATCGCATGACCCTTACCATGGGCCAAATTAAGCATACAATCATATTTTTTTAAGTTTTCACCAACAATATCATACTTAAGATGTTTACCATTATTTACTGGAATTTTAAACTCTCCATCAGCATCCATAATATCAACATCAGCAAACGAAGTAAAACCATGTTCTTCTGCTACCTTTAAATGATCTTCTGCCGTATTACGCGCTCCTGGATAAGCCGTATTACATTCTATAATAGTTCCATTTAATTTTTTTACCAAAGGTCCAATAAGATCCGCTTTTAGATATCCCCTTGAACCCCTTTCACCAGTAGAAACTTTAACTCCAACGTTTCCACTAAGTTCAACACCTAAACACTCATAAATCTTAATCAAATTCTCTGGTGTAACTTCTCTTGTAAAATATACTTTTTCCATATGTATTTCCTTTCCTATAAAGCTTTTTTTCTCCAAAAACTTTTTCGAGGTTTTTCCTCATCTAATAAAACATAGACAACATCATCATCGTCGCCTTCTAGAAAAATATCATTTTTCTTTAGATATTTATAAATTGCAAATGCTCCGGCACTTAAAACAGCCAAGCCAGATATTGCCGCAACCGCAATTAAAGCTTTTTCTTTATTAGTCATATCATTCCTCCTTATTGTTTTAATTATAACTTTATTTTAAAAAAACGTCAATTATTTTAGTTTATAATGTAAATATTTAATGTCTTTTTTAAAATACTTATATGTACTAATAATAACAATTGTCAAAGGAAGTGAAAAAATAATTCCAAATATGCCAAATAATGAACCACAAACAAAAACCGAAAAAATTAGTATCAAAGGATGAATTTGATTGCTCTTACCATATACCAAAGGATTAATTAAATAGCCATCGACTACCGAAAAAACAATAAAAACAATAACCGTTTTTATAACTAACCCTAAGCTTACCGTAAAAGCCGTTACAAAAGCAACAACATTAGTAATAATCCCGCCAAAATATGGAATAAAATTCATCAAACTTGCTAAAAGGCCAAGCATAAGTGCATCAGGATGTCCAATAATACTATAAATTAAAACATATTCAAAAAAAGAAATAACTACTATTTTTAAAAATCCAGAAAAATATTTATATAATTGTTTATCAATAGAAGATAAATAAAAATAGATTTTTTTATTTTTAAAAATTAAAAATTTTTTGATTTTTTCTCGTATTTTATCCATATCGTATAAAAAATAAATAACACCAGTTAAAACAATTAGTAATTTTGAAAAAAATGAAGCCGAAAGCCCTATAATATTTAAAGCTCCATCAGAAATATAAGAACCAGATTTATTTAAAAAATCATTAAAAATAACTGTAAGTTTATCTAAAACATCAGAAACATCAAGATTAAATCTCATACTAAATTCTTTTACAAAAGCTATAACCGCATCAAACAAACTAGTGGCTTGTTGAAGGAAAGAAGGAATAATCATATAACTTAAAAAACCAAAAACAACCAATATAAACAAAATTAATATCATTACTGCCATAAATCTTGGAATTTTATGCTTACACATTATATTAACCACTGAATTTAATGCATAAGCTAAAACAAAAGCAACTAAAAAAGGTAGTAAGCATTGATACAATGCGCTTACTACCGAAATCCAAAAGTCTTTAGCTTGATAAATTAGATAACCAATAAATATTATAATTGCAATATTAACAAGTTTATAATCAAGTTTATTTTTAATCATTTTACCCCTCCAACAATATTGTTACAGGTCCATCATTGCTTATACGAACAAGCATATCTGCTCCAAACTTTCCTGTTGAAACCGGAACATATGCCCTTAGTTTATCATTAAATAAATCATATAACCTTGAAGCCGAAGCCGAATCCAAAGCCTTACCGTAACTTGGACGATTTCCTTTTTTACTATCAGCATACAAAGTAAACTGAGAAACGCTAAGTATTTCGCCACCAACATCTAAAATAGATTTATTCATTATATTATTATCATCTTCAAATATTCGTAAATTAACCACTTTTTTTACTAAATAATCAATATTTTTTTCATTATCATCTAAAGTAAAACCAACAAGCAAAACAAGACCACTTTCAATTTTGCCAACAATCTCATTATTAACCATAACTTTAGAATCTTTAGATCTTTGAACAAGAACTCTCATCGGATCAACCTTTCCACTTCTTTAACTTCAGGAATCATTTTAATATCATTCATAAACTTTAAAAGTTCTTCGACTCCTTTAACGACAACAGTCATTTCTAAAGTTTGTTCAGTAAGTTCTTTATTATTATTAATATTTCGCACTCCAACATCGTTATTAGTAGCTTTTTCAATAATTTTTACTAATAAATCATTAGTAACCATTGATTTAATTAAAATAGTTGTCGCAAACTTATCAGCAGTTTCATTCCAAGTCACTTCAATCAATCTATCATTAATGTCAGATATATTAGGACAAAGCATTCGATGAATTGTAATGCCATTACCCTTAGTAATATATCCAACAATTTTATCACCATAAACCGGATTACAACAAGACGCAAAATTTATTTTAATATCATCAATACCACTTACAGAAACCGCATTTTCTTTGTTAATAATTTTACCCATTTTATTAACTTTTTCCAATAATAAATCTTCTTTACTTAATTCCTCTTTATAGGCATTATCAATTACAGTTTGAATATTAATCTTTCCGCTACCCAAATTAGAGTAAAGAACTTCTAAAGAATTTAATTTTTGTTTTTCTAAAACTTTATTTAATCCGTTTTCTTCAAATTCATTAAAACTAATTTTTAACTTTTTAAGTTCTTTAGTTAAAATTTCTTCACCTTTTTTATTATTTTCATCTTTTAAAGACTTATTAAAGAAATTCTTAATTTTATTTTTAGCTTGCGTAGTTTTTACAAATTTAAGCCACTCTTGACTAGGTGTAGAAGAAGAATTTGTTATAATTTTAACTACATCTTGATTCTCAAGTTTATGATCAAGCGGAACCATTTGTGAATTAACTATTGCCCCAGTTATTGTATCCCCTACTTTAGTATGTACTCGGTACGCAAAATCAATCGGCGTAGATCCATAAGGAAGTTCAATAACATCACCTTTAGGCGTAAACACATAAATCGTATTTTTAAAAACATCTTCCTGAACAGAATTTACAAACAACTCTGGATCTTCTTGAGTTTGCTTAAGTTCCATAATTGACTTAAAAAACTGTAATTTTTGTTCCATATCTGTCTGTACAGAAACTCTATTACTACCATGTTCTTTATAAGACCAGTGTGAAGCAATACCATTTTCGGCTACTCTATCCATTTCATAAGTTCTAATTTGTATCTCATATAATTGTCCATCAACACCAAAAACAGTTGTGTGAAGCGACTGATACATATTAGTTTTCGGCATTGCAATATAATCTTTAAAACGATTAGGCTTAGGTTTAAATTTCGAATGAATAATACCCAAAGCTTGATAGCATTCTTGTTCTGTATCAACAAACACCCTTAAAGCAAGTAAATCATAAATATCACTAAATCGTCTGCCTTTATCTAATTTTTTATAAATACTATAAATACTTTTAGATCTGCCTTTAATTTCATGCTTAATTCCATGTTTATTTAAAAGTTCAGATACACTATCAATCATCTTTTGATCACTAGCGTCTCTTTCAGTTTTTGTCTCATTTAGTTTTTCAACTATATCATAGTATTCATCAGGTTTTAAATAGCGTAAAGAAAGTTCTTCAAGCTCAGCCTTTATATGACTCATTCCCAGTCTATGCGCAATAGGTGTTAAAATATCTAAAGTCTCCTGAGCTGTTTCTTTTTGCTGTTTTTCATCTAGTACAAATAATGTCTGCATATTATGTAATCTATCAGCAAGTTTAATAATAATAACCCTAACGTCTTCAGATAATCCTACTAATATTTTTCTTTGATTATTAATAACTGATTCACTATCAGCAGAAAAATTAAGTCTATTAATTTTAGTTACTCCAGACACAATAGAAGCAATATCTTCTCCAAATAGCTTTTTAATTTCCTCTTCAGAAGCATCAGTATTGTCAAGAGTATCATGAAGTAATGCCGCAATAATTGTTGAACAATCTGCATTAATACTAGTTAAAATATAAGCCACACTCAAAAGGTGAGTCATATAATCCTCACCTGTCAAGCGTTTTTGACCAAAATGCTTATCGCAAGCATAGTTATAAGCTTTCTCAATCAATTTTAAATCCTCTTCATTTGTTATATATTTTTTTAATTCATCATATAACATTTCAAAAGAATCACATGATTTATGTTTCATGATTTTGTTCACCTCTTTTAAGAGTTTATGCCTTTAATTGCAAGTTCATCAATCTCATCAGTAAACACATCTTTTTTCTTATTCTTTTTAACTTTACCAGTTTTAATATATTTCTTTTCTATTTCAAGCCATAATTGACTTGCTACAAATAACGAAGACAATGTTCCTGTGATAAATCCTATTAACAAAGCAATATTAAATTCATAAATATCGTGAGAACCTAAGAATATTAAAGCAAGTACTGGAATTAAAGTGGTTAAATTTGTAATAATACTACGATTTAAAATTTCACGTAAACTATTATTAACAACATCATTTAATTCATCAGCAGTCTTAAATACCTTTTTCTTATTGACGTTTTCACGAATACGATCAAACGTAATAATAACATCGTTTACTGAATATCCAATAATAGATAAAATTGCCGCAATGAAAATACTTGAAACTTCAAACCTAAATATTGAGAATAATGAAACAGTAACCAAAACGTTAATAAGTAAAGCTACTATTGAACTTACACCATAACTAAATTTAAATCTAAATGAAATGTATAGTACCACAGCCATAGCTGCAAGTACTAAAGATAAAATTGCATTTCTAATTAATTCTTGTTTTACAACGTTTGAAATAACCGCAACATCAGTAGATGCTTCATATTTATCCGCAAAGTAATCTTCAATAGCCATAGCCTTAGTTTTCCCTAATGATTCAGTAATTTTAATCGCATAACTTCCATCACTTTGTTCTTCAAAATTATACATATCATAACCAAGTTTATCAATATCTTTAGATACTTTATTTTCAGTTAAATTCTCACTAGTTTTTAATGTAATAACTGTACCGCCTTTAAAATCAACGCCTAAGTTAAGACCCATTTTAGCAATAAACAATACCCCAATTACACTAATTATCAAAGCAATTATCATAAATATCTTTCGGTTTTTAATAAAATCAACTTTTTTGTAAAAATACTTTGTTCTTTTTTCTTTGTTATTAATATTTGGAATATCTTTTGGTTTAACATTAATAAAAGCTTTTGGATGTTTATCAAACATTCCAGTTTTAACAAACAATTTAGTAAGCCATCTTACAAAGAAAACCATAATTACAAATGTTACAAAAATACTAATAATAAGCATTGTCGCAAATCCTTTAACGCTACTTTGTCCAAATATGAATAAAATAACTGCCGTAATTAAAGTCGTAATATTAGCATCTAAAATTGTAGTAAACGAGTTTTTATTACCATTCTTAACCGCTGATTGAACTCCTCTTCCTTCATACATTTCTTCTTTTATCCTAGAGAAATTAATAATATTCGAGTCAACGGCCATACCAACACCAATAATCATCGCTGCAATACCTGGTAGTGTTAGCGTTCCACCAATCATCCAAAAAATAAAGAATGTAAGCGATGTATAAACAACTATACCAACACTGGCCATAAATCCAGAAAATCTATAAATAAGTGTTAAAAATATCAAAATTAATACAATTCCAACTACTCCAGCAACAGCTGTTTTTTCAAGTGAATTAGCTCCAAAAGAAGCACCTACACTTTTTGAAGACACTTCAACAAGTTTAGTAGGCATACTACCAGAATTAATCAAATCTACTAAATTTTCAACCTCTTCTTCTTCAAAGTTTCCTTGAATAATAACATCACTACTAAAGCCTTGTGAAACACTTGCTACTGACAAACATCTAGAATTGTTAAGTGAACCACACATAGCTTGTTCACTTTCAAAAGAATCAGTTTCCTCATCAAAATCAAGCCAAATAACAATACGGTTATCACTCATTTGACTTACTTTCTTAGTAACTTTATAAAATTCATCTTTATCTTTAATACTTAAAGAAACGACTGGACTTCCAGAATCATCACGTCCAACTTTAGCCGCTCCACTTCTTAAAACATCACTGGTCATTAGTAAATTATCATTAGTGTCTCTAAAACTTAAACTTGCAGTTTGGCTTAAAATATTTCTCGCATCATCCGCATTATCAATTCCAGCCAACTGAACTCTTATTTTATCCCCTTCAATATTAATTGTCGGTTCAAGGACTCCTAAAACATCTATACGCTTAACTAATGTTTTATAAGTTGCATTAACCATATCATTGGTTACTTTTTCATCTTTATCAATACTTTTTACTTGATATAGTATTTCAAAACCACCCTGTAAATCTAATCCTAATTTAACATTTTGTAAAACCGGTATCAATAAACCAATAGCAGCTGCTAAAATAACTATAGTCAGTAATACTCTCCATACTATTTTTTTCACCATTACATCTCCTCGTCAAAATAAACTCTTCTTGTTTTTTTATTTAATTTGCCTTTAAAATAATCATCAATAATCGTATTATCACTATTAAAAATATCATCAACCATTTCATTTAAAGACAAATTTCTACTATTTTGCCATTTTTTTTCTTTTAAATAATTCCAAATATCTTCACAAGTTAAATACGTATAACCATCTCTTTTAAGTTCTTGGACTTTGCTTTTTAAAGCTGGCTTTAATCTTTCGTACAATTCGGAAACACTATTAAATTCTATATCCATAATTTACCTCCACTAATGCACCATATACATTATATATTAAATTTAAGCATTTTTAAAGTCTAAAAGCAAAAAAACATAATAAAAAATTAATATTCATATAATCTAATATGAATAATAAAAAAAACAATATTTTTATCAAAAGTGCATTGTTTTTAATAATTGGTGGCTTTATTACTAAAATTATTAGTATGCTTATAAAAATTGTTTTAGCAAGATTAATCGGCACTGAAGGCATGG
>JAFUBK010000147.1 GCA_017460245.1 Bacilli bacterium | reverse complement strand
CAAGAAATAATCATTGTTAATCCTTCTTTAACGTCTTCTCCACTTAGGGCTGTATCTTTTTCTTTTAAAATGTTAGCTTTTCTAGCATAACTGTTTATAATTCTTGTTAAGGCTCTTTTTACACCTTCTTCATGAGTTCCGCCATCATGTGTATTGATGTTATTAACAAATGAATAAATGTTTTCGGTATAACCTGTATTATATTGAAGAGCTACTTCAAATAGGACGTTATCTTCTTCTCCTTCTAAGTGAATTATTTCACTTTGAATTGGGGTTTTATTTTCATTTAAGTATTTGACATATTCACTAATTCCACCTTCATAATGAAATTTTTCGCCTTGTGTATCTTCTTCATCACGGTCATCTCTTAAAGTTAATTGTAAACCACCGTTTAAAAAGGCAAGTTCTCTTGTTCTAACTTTTAAAGTTTCGTAGTCATATATATCGGTATCAAAAATATCCGGATCTGGTTTAAATGATACTGTAGTTCCGGTTCTTTCTTTATCACAGGTTCCAATTACGGTAAGTTTTTGAACGGTTTTTCCACCATTTTCAAATTTTGCTTCATGGATTTGGCCATCTTTGTATACAGTTACGGTTACCCATTTTGATAAGGCATTTACAACTGAAGCTCCTACTCCATGTAGCCCACCTGAAACTTTATAACCGCCGCCGCCAAACTTACCTCCAGCATGAAGAACTGTATATACTGTTTCTACTGTAGATAAGCCTGTTTTTGGATGAACTCCTACAGGAATTCCACGTCCATTATCTTTAACGGTTATTGAGTTGTCTTTGTTTATAATTATTTCAATACTGTCGCAATAACCTGCAAGAGCTTCATCGATAGAATTATCTACTATTTCCCATACTAGATGATGAAGGCCTTTTACATCTGTGGTTCCGATATACATTCCTGGTCTTTTACGGACTGCTTCCAAACCTTCTAAAACTTGAATATCGGATTCGTTATAGTGTTCTTTTTCTTCCATTATTTCACCTCTTTTTGTATTTTTCCTTGTTCAATGTTGATTAGTTTTGCATTTTTGATGATCTTGTTATCTATATTATCTAAATCTGTGGTGGTAATGATGACTTGCATACCACTATCTATATACGATAATAAATTATTTTTCTTTTGCGGATCTAATTCACTAAAGACGTCATCTAGCAAAATTATTGGGTTTTCATTCTTATAATCTTTTAAAATTTGAATTTCCGATAATTTTAACGCCAACACGGCGATGCGTTGCTGCCCTTGAGACCCATAAAATCTTAAATTTTCGCCTTTTAAATGAAATTCAAAATCATCTTTATGTGGTCCATATAATGTTGTTTTTTGTTTTATTTCTTTTTGAATATTATTGTGAAAAACTTCTTTTAACTTTTTTCTAATGGTTTCCTTTTCCATATTTTCAAATTCTATCGATGGTAAATATTTAATTAAAAAATCTTCTTTTTTAGTTATGTCTTTAAATATTTTTGGGCAAATGTTATTAAGTTTATGTATATATTTGTCACGCATTTGATGAATAAAAACACTTTTTTCCACAATATAATCTGTTAAAACGTTAAAATAAGCTTCATCGATGTCTTTTTCATTACTTAATTGAATTAAATAATCGTTTCTAATTTTTAAAAGATTATTATAATCGTTTAAT
>JAFUBK010000146.1 GCA_017460245.1 Bacilli bacterium | reverse complement strand
TAATTTTTCAATATATTCTGAAATTTTGTCGGTTACTTCTTCAAAATTATCAGTATACGTATTAACAAATTCTTCTTTATTTAAATTAAGAGACTTAGTTGGGTCAAAAACAATAACACTAGTATTAGCTATGCTTTTAACAGTATAAAGTAAACTAACAACAAATTTAAAAGTATTCACTATTTTATTTGATGTCACAATATATCCGGTATTGCTTAAACAATCTATTGTTTCGATTTCCAAATCTTTTTTACCTATTCCAATTGGAAGACTATGTAAATCAGATATTGCCGAATCCACATCATTAAATCTAACAATATCCGGAAGCGTAGGTATTCTTTTTGCTCGTACTGTATTAATTTGTTTTTGTTTAGTAGCAAATTCTTGGAAGAAACTATTTAAGTCATCAACATTTTCAACGATACTAGCCGTTTGAAACTCGTGAATACCATCATTATTCAAAAGGCCTCTACCAAAAATATCTCTTGGGGTTGCTTTAGTCCTTGAATTAAGTACTACAGCATAATCACCTTCATCTTTTAATTTAAATGCATACACATTAGGTAAATTTTGTGAAATTTTACTATGAATAGAATTTATAGCATTACCAGTAAAAATAAATATAATTCCATATCTTTCGGAGTCTCTTACCAAATCAGGAAATTCATCATAAGCATCTGGATTTGCTTCATAAATAGAATCATAGTTATTAACAATAACTGTTATAACAGGTAATTTGTTAGGACTATTTTTAATATAGTTTTTATATTCGCCGCCAAAATCAGTAAACTTTTTCTTTCTATTAGAAAGTTCTTCTTTAAGTAGTTTCAATAAATTGTTATATTTTTCATCTTCACCTTGAAAAACCATACCACCAACATGAGGTAAAGAGGCAAATCGTCTCAATGATTCTGATCCATAATCAAAAAGATAAAAATCCACTTCTTCAGCAGTATAATTCTTAACAGTCGAATAGATTAATGTACTAAGTAAGTTTTCCCTCTCACTACCATCATTTCCATATATAGCTGTATTACCATCTTCCAAAAAGTCATACAACACTTTACCTTGTTCTTGTTTTTCAGGAGCATCATATTCACCAAGTATACATTTTGGATGATAATTTTCCTTAACAAAACTATATTTATTTTCCAAATTATCAACCAAAATTGTTTCTGGAATGTTACTAAGCCATAAACGGCGCGCTTTTTTATTTACCTTGTTTGAAACATCAATAATTAATTTCATAGTTGCTTGTAGTTGTTCACCTTGAGCAATCATTTTAGGACCACTTGAAGCTTGAATACTCTTAATAGGTTGTCCAAAATCATTAATAAAATTAATACTTTTATCAACTTGCTTAACAATTTTATCAGAAGGATAATACTTAGATCCAGCATAGCCAGACTGTCCTAAAGCAAAATATTCATCATATCCAACTTGCAAATAATACCTACCAGCTTGTTTAATATAAGCCGCTTCTGGTCTTTTAAGCATTTCTTTACTATCAGCCTCGTCCTGAACTTTCAAACAAACTCTAAATCTAGTATTTGACCAAATTTGATCATTAACAACCCCACTAGGTTTTTGTGTAGCTAAAATCAAATGAACTCCTAAAGAACGTCCAATACGCGCAACAGAAATTAAATTATCCATAAAATCTGGCTGTTGTGCTTTAAGTTCAGCAAATTCATCACATATTATAAACAAATGAGGAATTGGTTCATCTACTTTACCTTCTTTATAAAATCTTTGATATTTATAAATATCAATCGTACTTTCACCAAGCTTATCTCTAGCCACATTAAACATTTCTTGACGTCTTTTAACTTCACTATCAATACTAACTAAAGTTCTATCCATTTCAGCCTTATCAAGGTTTGTAATTGTTCCTGCCAAATGCGGTAAACACACTCCTGTTGTTTTATTTTCAAACGCTAAAGCTAAACCTCCACCTTTATAGTCAATCAAAATAAACGCAATGTCGTCAGGACTATAATTAATACACATAGAAAGTATATATGTAATTATAAATTCAGAATAACCAGCACCAGTAGTTCCTGCAATAAGTCCATGGGGTCCATGCGCC
>JAFUBK010000145.1 GCA_017460245.1 Bacilli bacterium | reverse complement strand
TTTAGGAGGATGGATAGCTAAAATCACTATTGGAACACCATTAACTGCTGGTATGAATATATTTTTTAAAGGAACTTTTACAAAAGATATGATTCCTCTGTTGGCAGGCACATTAGGATGGATAGGAGGGTATTTCAAAAGTATTAATTATACTACTAAGCATTAATTAAGAAAATATATAACTGGATTAGTGGGTGGTTGGCGATTGTCTTTTCGTAAAGTGAAATTAAATCTGGCTTAGAAATTTTTAAAAGTAGATTTTTATAATCTACTTTTTCTTTTTATAAAAATAAGGTCATTTTTTTTAAAATTATTATAAGTGTTTTTTATAGTAATTAAAGGAGGAAAACTAAAATGATTCATCGCTTACATAAAAAATGGCTCAATCATCTTATTCATATATATGAAGAAAAAAAAGTTATTATACATTTACAAGAAGAATTAAAACAATATCGTAATAAATATCACGCTACTGCAACTAGCAAATTAGTATTATGGTTTATGTTAATACTATTACTAGCAATTGTAATTTTTACTGGATATGTTACGATAAAAATGATGACTATTATAGCTACTATAGGTGGTGCTATGGATTTTACACCACTAGTTGCATTAATATCAGCAATGATAGGACAGGTTATAATTACTTTAGGATATTTTGCCAAATCTACAAAAGAAAATAGTGAAGGTGGTGTAACTTATCTTGCTGCACAACATCAATTACAGGAACAAGATGAAATGGGAGGTGTCGGATGAATACTATAATTATTGCAATTACCATAGGTATTATTTTTGGAGCTATAGGTGGATTTTTCTTTAAACAATTTTTAGATAAACCCACAGAAGCAAAAAAACATTTAGTTCTTAATTATTTAGTATATGCTGTAGCTTTAGCAGAACAAGCGTTTGGTGCTAAAACAGGTAAGTTAAAATTAGCAAAAGTATATAATGAATTTGTTGTAGAAATGCCAGCATTAGCTAAAATATTTTCTTACGAAGCTTTTTGTAATTTAGTTGATGAAGCTTTAGTTATTTTAAGAAATATGTTACAAAATCAAAGTATTGAAGAAGTTATTAATGGAGTTACGGAGGAGTAATAAATGACACATCAAGAATTTATTGATACTTTAGTACCATTAATCACAAAATATTGTAAACAATATAACTTTCCATTTGTCAGTCCAATCTTAGCCCAAGCTATATTAGAATCTAACTGGGGGACTTCTTATAAAGCAGTTGCGGGTTTGAATTTTTTTGGTTTGAAATATACAACAGCACAAAGAGTACCCAGTGCTTCTGGACTTTTTTTAGATGGTGGTAGTGAACAAAAAACGGATGGTACTTATGTACCCTTGAGTTCTAAAACCGCCTGGTGTAAATTTACATCGTATGACAATGGGGTGCATGGATATTTTGAGTTTTTAACTAATGGCGGAGGCCGCTACGATAATCTTAAACTAGCAGTGTCTCCTAAAGATTATCTTGAAAAAATTAAAGCAGCTAACTATGCTACAAGTTTAGATTATGTAGTTAATTTAATGAAGGTTATTAATACTAATAATTTAACACAATATGATAAATATACTATAGATAATAATATTAAGAAGAAGAATATCATGGACAACATAAATATTTTTAAACACACAAATACACATAATTTAACTGCAA
>JAFUBK010000144.1 GCA_017460245.1 Bacilli bacterium | reverse complement strand
TTTTTCTTCACTGCCACGGTGATAAAGGTTATACAGGTGGTTGCATTGCTATAAAAAAAGAAGATATGCAGTGGATACTAGGTTATATAGACAGAAACAAAAATCCTCAAATTTTAATAAAATAAGTGTAAAATACACTTTATTATTTCTAATAACATTGTTTTATTAACAAAAATATATTATAATTATATAAGATAGAGAGGTAGTATATGGAAAATTTAAAAATCCCTTCGCATGTTGCCCTAATTGTAGATGGTAATGGAAGGTGGGCTGAAAAACAAGGATTACCAAGAAGTAAAGGCCACGCAGCAGGTTTTCAAAATATTCAAACTTTAACTGCATATATATTTAATAAAGGTGTTAAATATATAAGCGCCTACTTATTTTCAACTGAAAATTTTAAAAGAAGCGAAAAAGAAGTATCCTTCATAATGGGTCTTTTAACTGGAAAAGCAAAAGAAATATTAGAATTTTGTAAAAAAGAAAAAATAAAAGTTGTTTTTTCAGGAAGAAAAGAAAATTTAACTTCAAAGATAATTGAAACTATTGAAAACATCGAGAAAGAAACCGCAAACTTTACAAATAAAACTTTTAATGTTTGTTTTAATTATGGGGCTCATACCGAAATTATCGATGCCACTAAAAAAATAGTCAACGATTCCTTAAATGGAAAATTAGATATTGATTTATTAGATGAACAAATATATAACAAATATCTATATCAAGATTTACCACCAGTAGACCTATTAATTCGTACAAGCGGTGAACAAAGAATTAGTAATTTTATGTTGTGGCAATGTTCATATGCTGAATTTTATTTTCCAGAAACCTTATTTCCTGATTTCAAAGAAAAAGATTTTGATTTAGCTTTAGAAAACTATACCGCAAGAGATCGTAGATTTGGAGGCATAGATTATGCAAAAAAGAATCATTAGTGCGTTAGTCGCATTATTAATTTTTATCCCAATAATTTTTCATGGAGGCTCAATATATAACTTTGCCATCTATCTTGTTGGATTAATTTGTTTAAAAGAATTTTTAGATGCCAAAGGTCATAAGAAGCCAGTTCCATTTTTAATTAGGATAATCGCTTATATTTTTATGTCATCAATTGTATTAGTAGATGTAAAATCAACCTCAGAAACATTTATGCTTGATTATCGTATTTTATCAGCTATGTTCCTTGCCTTTCTGATTCCAGTAATTTTATATGGAAAACAAGAAACATATGACATTAAAGATGCTTTCTATGTTTTAGGAGGAGTTTTATTTCTAGGAATATCTACAGCCTTAATGATAGTTTTAAGAAATATAAGTTTAAAAATAGTTGTTTTTATAATTACTCTTGCAGTAACAACCGATTCTTTTGCTTATATTACAGGATACCTAATTGGGAAAAAACAAATACTACCAAATTTGCTTCCTAAAAAAACTTGGGAAGGTTTAATCGGGGGCACAATAATGGGAGTATTTGTCGCAGCCTTGTTTTACAAAACATGCATCAATCCAGATTTTTCTTCAGGCTATTTAATAATTATTTGTACATTCTTATCCTTAATAGCGCAACTAGGAGATATGGCATTTTCCGCAATGAAAAGGCATTTTGGAATCAAAGATTTTTCAAATTTAATTCCAGGTCATGGTGGTGTTTTAGATAGAATGGATAGTATTATCTTTATAGTACTAGGATTTACGTTTTTTATAACAATCTTATAAGGAGGGGCACATGACATTATTATATTTTATAATTATACTAGGGGTTATTATTTTTATTCATGAACTTGGACACTTCATTTTTGCAAAAAAGTCTGGAATCTATGTTTATGAATTTTCGCTTGGTATGGGGCCAGTTATTTTTAAGCATAATCGAAAAAATGATGAAACAGATTATTGCTTAAGACTTTTCCCAATCGGTGGCTTTGTTCAAATGGCAGGAGAAGAGGTTGAAGACGACAAAAGCATTCCTAAAGACAAAAAATTTGGATCCAAAACATTTTTTCAAAGGTTTATGACTGTAATTGCTGGAATAATGATGAATTTTATTCTTGCTATCGTTTTACTATTTATAGTTGGTTTGTTTGGAGGCTCACCACAAAACAAAGCTTTAGTAGGTGAGGTAGATCCAACTTATCCAGCTTACACAGCCGGAATAAAGGAAGGCGATCAAATATTAAAAGTAAATGGTAAAAACGCTAATACTTCAGATAAATTAGTTTTACAACTTCAAGTTTTAAAAGGTCAAACAATAAACTTTGAAATAAATAGAAATGGTCAAATAATAAACATTCCCGTTTCACCAAAAGAAGAAACTATCGATGGTCAAGTAACTTATAAATATGGCTTTCAAATAAATGATGAAGTCGAAAAAGGTGTATTTGCTGCCGCAAAGTACGCTGTTACAAAAACATTAAGTTTAGTCCATCAAATGATATTTATTGTATTTTATCTAATTACTGGTAAACTTGCTTTAGGTTCACTTTCAGGTCCCGTTGGTATTTATACAATTGTAGGATCAGCTG
>JAFUBK010000143.1 GCA_017460245.1 Bacilli bacterium | reverse complement strand
GGTATTTACTTTTTCAATTAAAACCCCATCTTGTTTTGCTTTAGTAATCTGTGCTGATACAAACGTTGCAACACCTATTACACAACCTATAATTCCTACAACACATCCAATTACTGAAATAGGACTCATTTAGTTCATTTAAACCTCCTTTTAATAAATAAAGCAAAGACAACTTCACTTATCTATGTTATAACTTTGCTTTGCCATTAACTTGTCTGTGGGGTTAATTGTTAATGACTTCTGATTGCCGCTAATCGGGTATACCACAATAACACCTTTTGCTGTCATGCACAATCAAAGTTTCTTATGTAATTACATGTATACTATAACATACGATTTTGGGTATGTCAAGTATTAATTTTCAACCTTATATTCCTTAATCGTATTAGTGCTATGATGAAGAATACAAGGTATTTGTATAGCAGAATAAATAGTTCAAACTATATAAAAGGGTATTTAAAAACGGCAGGCGGTCGCTCTAATTTATTTAGCATGTCTGCGTACGGAGCTTGGTCTGATAATGTATCATTAGATATTCCTCTTGGAAGTACAATATTAGGTATTGTTGCTTTTGGAGCTTTTTTCTGGGTAACAAGTACACATCAAACTTATAACAATTTACCTGTATCATTTACTGCTATAGGATATGGTATTTCTGGTGGTGGCGTAGTTGCTTCTTTTAATATTAACGATACGTCTGGTTATCCACATTCGGAATGTTTTGTTGATATTACAATGCTTTATATTTAATTTTTAATAATTATCACTTATAAAAATAATAGCATGATACTTCTGAATATACACCATATTGTGTTTCACTATTGCCTATAACAGCAACTTGTGAATATAATTTGCTACGTGTAGTATCTGTATTAACACGAAACCCTGATAAAGGCAACTTTACATAATCACTTCCACCAGAAACAGCTTGCCAAACTTCTACCTTACCTATAACCATAGCAATAATTTGACTAGTTTGATTATATATAGTTTCTTCACCATATATAATATTAACTGTATTTGCAGAAATAACAGTATTAGGTGAAACAATCCTTGCATAAGCAATTTTAAACATATTATTATACAAATACCTTGTATTCTTCATCATAGCACTAATACGATTAAGGAGTGTCGCAAAAGTGCTACCGCTTGTTAATTGGCTTACGCTTGTCCAACTTGTAGCAGAACTATCACTTGAAACATCAGCAGTAGTAAACGTTACTGTATCATTTTTATCATCATAAGCACCTGTTGTACGTTTATTAGAATTTAACCATCTAATATTTCTAATCGCTTGTGATAATTTTTTAAACAACGTATTATGTTTTTCACCAGAAGAAACAACTTCTATAGTTGCAAAACTGCTAGGACTAGAACTATCTTCACTTGTAAAAGTTGTAACATTATCTTTCGTATCGCCTGTTAAAGTTTGATATGTAGTGCCTAAATTATTAATCGTTTGATTTATTGTGTTTAAATCATCATTTATATCATCTATTTCTGTTTGTAAATGGCCTGCTGCATCTGTACTAAGCTGATCCTTCATTTCATCGAACCACTCATTAAAAGCAGCTGTATATTGTGCAAATAAATCAGCAGTAGTTTCAATTTCCATTAAACCACGTACAAAACCACAAACACTTTCATCTGGCCTTGTATCTGTAATATTTGAAGCTAAAATAATAGTTGCAGAAGGAGGAACTACTACTTCCGCTATTTTAAGATCATATAAATTAGTTCCTTGTGTAACAGAAGTATCACCAGTAAATCCTAAAACAGTAATTGTTCTTAAAGCATTGCTATACCTTACTTTAATACTATCCGTTCTTGAATTGGAAGTATTGTTTTCGGATATAGTTATTTCTTTGTTGCTATCATTATGATACCACATACCATTAATAAAAGCCCATCCTGCCGTTACAATAACAGAAAGTCTATTACTTGGTATTACTTTTAATTGGTTAGTGGGACTAGCAAAAACACCATTACCAACAAATAATTTAAAATAATCGGCAAATTGTTGAGCTACATAGCTTCTATCCCAATAACCAGTTTCTTCTTCCGTTATGGGATTAGTTAATTCATTATCCCATTCTGC
>JAFUBK010000142.1 GCA_017460245.1 Bacilli bacterium | reverse complement strand
TGCTTTTCTCCTAGAACAGTATCCACTTTGCGCAATAATTTTTTGTAATCTTTCCATAGAATTTCACCTAAAAAAATTATAACTTAAATTATTTAAAAAAACAAGGGAACAATTATAATGCTTAATATCACCGTAGCTAAATCAGCAAGTAATCCAGCCCATAAAGCATATTTAATTTTTTTGATTCCAATAGTTCCAAAATAAAGTGTAATTATATATAAAGTAGTATCGCTAGATCCTTGAATAACTGACGCCAAAATACTTAAATAAGTATCTGCTCCATAAGATTCAAAAACATCGTTAAGTAAAGCCAACCCAAAACTTCCTGAAAGTGGTCTCATAACCGCTATTGGTAATATTTCCAAAGGTACATTTATAAATAAAAGTAAAGGTTTTAAAAAAGTAAACATATAAGAAACAAGACCACTAGACGTAAAAATATTAATTCCAAAAATCATTGCCAAAAGCGGTGGAAACATACTTATTACCATAGGAAGGCCTTCTTTTGCTCCATTTACAAAACTATCATACACATTTATTTTTTTATTAGCGCCATAAATAATAATCGTTAAAACCAATATAGGAATAAACAAATTAGAAACAAGTTTCATTTTGACCTCCTATAAAAAATTCTATCAATAATAAGGCCAATAAACAAAGATAAAAAACTAACAACAATACACGGAATAACAATACTGGTAGGATCAGTACTATCATGCATCATTCTTAAAGAAATAATTGTCGTGGGAACCAAAGTCACCCCACAAGTATTAATAACCAAAAAAGTAATCATACTTCTAGAAGCTTCTTTTTTATCAGGATTAATAGTTTGTAACGACTCCATAGCTTTAAGGCCAAAAGGAGTTGCCGCATTACCAAGGCCAAAAATATTCGCAATAATATTAGAAGAAATAAGACCAAGCGAATCATGTCCTTTAGGAATATCAGGAAAAATTTTATGTAAAAGTGGATAAATAAATTTAGAAACCTTCTCTAAAAGGCCAGAATCTTTCGCAATATTCATAATTCCAAGCCATAAAGAAAGCAAAGGAAAAATTTGAATAATTAAATCCAAAGTTGTCTTGCCACTTGATAATATCTGACTATTCAAAACATCGGATTTGCCAGATACAATAAGAAAAACAGAACCAGACACAATAAAAAATATCCAAAGCTTATTAATCATTTCTAAACCATTTAGTAAAAGAATTTATAAAATTGTTATTTATTTTCCTCTTATCAACATAATTACTTTTTCTATGCACTTTTTTATCACCAATATAAACATTTACATTGCCAATCTTATTTCCAGATTTAAAACTCCTTTTTTTCTCTAAATTAAATTTTAATCTAACAATATCCCTTTCAGATTCAAGAAGTGGATATTTATAACTTTTTTTTAAAAAAAGCCTGCTGTTTTTATAATAATTTTCACCCAAAATAGATATAGTTCCTTCATTCAAAATAGTATATGAAGTATACTTTTTAAAGGCCTCTTCATATAAACTTTTATGATCAGACCAGTCACTACCATCATTAATTGTAACCACAGTTAAATTAAGTCCATCTCTACTAGCACTTGTAACCAAAGTCCTTTTAGCTTTTTTAGTAAATCCTGTTTTACCACCAGTAGCATGTTTATAAGAAAATAAAAGTTTATTTTTATTTTTCCACTTATATACATTTTTATTAGTCTTAAGCGTATAACTTTTAGTACCAACAATATCTTTAAAAATAGAATTTTGCATCGCATAGCTCATTAAAATAGCCATATCATAAGCTGAAGAAAAATTACCTTTTGCATCACCCTCATCAAGTCCACTAGGATTATTAAAAATCGTATCACTCATACCAAGTTCCAAAGCTTTTTGATTCATTAAATCAACAAACTTATCAATATCCTTAGTAGTGTGATAAGCAATTGCTAAAGCTGCATCATTTCCACTTCTAAGCATTAGTCCATATAATAAATCTTTAATACTAATTTCTTCACCCTTTTTAATATAAATTCCAGAGCCATATGCTTTTAAAACCTCGTCACCAAGAACAACTTTTTTATCAATATCAGCATTTTCAATAGCCACAAAAGCTGTCATAATTTTTGATATCGAAGCA